>JAKACL010000059.1 GCA_021821425.1 Pseudomonadota bacterium | reverse complement strand
CCAGGCTTCCACCATGTAGACCAGTCGGTGGCGGTTTTTCTCGCTGAACAGAACCGGCGGCGTGTATTCCGCGGACGCGCTGATGAAGCGAATGACCGCGGGCACGGGCGTGTCGCAACCATCGCAATGGATCCCCACGGTTTGCCCGGTGCGCAATGCGCTCAAAACAGATTCCGGAACGAAGAAGCGGATTTTGATGTTTTCGGCAGGCAGGATGGACACGACAGGCTGGCCCGCGGCGGCCCACTCGCCCGCCCGGTAATAGACGTCCTGCACCCGCCCGGCGGCCGGGGCGCGCTGCGATTTCTGCGCGAGCCGGATCGCGCTTTGTTCGAGTGCCGCCTCGCTGGCCGCCACCTGCGCCTGCGCCCCGGCCCGTTCTTCCGCGCGCCCGGGCAGGCGGGCTGTGGCGAGCTGGGCCCGCATCTGCAGCACGCTGGCCTGATCCCGTGCCCATTGCGTGCGCGCCTGATCGAGGGACTCGGCACTGACAAACCCCTTTGCAACCAGCGCCTTCTGGCGCGCCAGCTGTCCGGCAGACAAGGCTTGCCTGGCTTCCGCGTCCTTCAACTGGGCTTCGATGGCGGCAATTTCAGGCGGGCGCCTGCCGGTAGCCAGGTTGTCGAGCTGGGCCCGGGTCTGGTCCACCTGGGCCCTGGCCTGGCTGACGCTGGCCGCCTCGACGGCCTGATCCTGGCTGAACAGTGGCGCCCCGCTTGCGATGACATCACCGCGCCGCACCGTGAGCGACGTCAACTGTCCGCTTTGCTGGGCCGCGACCAGGATGGGCTCGCCTTCGACATAGCCCTGATACCGCGTTTCGACGTCTGCCTGGCATCCTGACAGGAGTGCCATCAGCACACACGAAACGGAATGGATGCGTAGCGTCATTGAGCGGGCAGGTCCAAAGCCTTCAGCAGGGCGATGGAATGAGTGTAGCGTTTCATCCTGGCTTCGTGGGCTGCCTGGACCGGCGACGGAATCTGTCCGCGCCCGACGCGGCATCTGCTCAGACCGGCTTTTTCGCGACCAGATCGATCAGCGCCGACATGCCGCGATGGTGGCTGCCTTCGCTGATGAAGGATTCGTGCTCGGCAAGATGCAGGATGCTCCAGTCGCCAAACCAGTCGCGCAACAGATCGGCCGTATACATGTTGGCGGGATCGGGCGGGCCGCCGGTTTTGAATTCGATCTGCTTCGGCGTATAGCCCTGCAGGATCAGCAGTCCGCCCGGCTTCAGCGTGCGGCGGATGCCGGCGATGATGCGGTCGCGCTCGGGCGGCGGGGCAAACTGGATGAAAATCGCCGCGACCAGATCGTAGGCGGCTTCCGGCCAGGTCCAGTTCAGCATGTCGGCCTGTTCGGTCTCCAGCATTACGCCGCGCTCGGCGGCGAGCTTGCGCGCCTTCTCCAGGGCGAACGGCGACACGTCGATGGCGTGGACCGAGGCGCCCCGCTCGGCCAGCCATACGCCATTGCGGCCCTCACCGTCGGCAATCGCCAACGCACGCATGCCGGGGCGGATCAGGCCTTTCTGGCTGGCCAGGAAAACATTCGGCGCGGTGCCGAAGATATAGTCGTCGGTGGCGTAGCGCGCGTTCCAGAAATCCGAACTCACTTGGCGTTGGCGGCAAGCAGGCGCTCCAGTTGCGCCGCTGGCACCATGCCGGGCACGCGCTGCCCGTTGGCAAAGAAGATCGTGGGCGTGCCCGATACCTTCAGCTTGCTGCCCAGCGCGATGGTAGCGTCCACCGGGTTGGCGCACTTGCCGTCGTTCTTCGGCACGACATTTTTCGTGGTGTATTCCTCCCACGCCTTGTTGCGGTCGGGCGCACACCAGATCTGCTTCGAAGTTTGCACCGCCTTGGGGTGCAGGCCTTCGATCGGGTAGAGGAAGGTATAAACGGTGATGTTGTCGACCTTGGCGAGTTCTTCCTCGAGCTTGCGGCAATAGGGGCAGTCGGGGTCGGAGAACACCGCCAGCTTGCGTTCGCCCTTGCCCTTGACGGTCTTCAGCGCGTCGCCGAACGGCAGGCTGTCCCACTTGACCGCCTGCAATTTGTTCAGCCGGGCCTGGGTCAGGTTGCTGCGGTTTTTCAGGTCGATCACGTCGCCGGTGAACACGTACTGCGCCTTGGCATCGACATAGATGAGCTGGCCGTCGAGATAGACCTCGAACAATCCGCTATAGGGCGTTTTCGTCACCGAGCTGATTTGCGCGCCCGGGAACTGCGCCGTCAGCGCCTTGCGGATGACGGTTTCGTTGGCCTGCGCGGTCGCGGCAAACACCAGGGTAGCGGCCAGCGCCAGGGAAGTGAATTTCATTTGGACTCCAGAAAATGATAAAAAATGTCAGGACATCGCTTCGCGCACCAGCGCCGCTTTCAGCGGCGGCAGATGGTCGACGATCCGCATCCCGGTGTTGCGCAGCCAGGCGGAACGCCCGTCCGAAAACAGATGATGCAGGCCGTGCGTCAGCGCCTGCATGCGCTGCACCGGCTCGGCGCGCGCGCGCGCATAGCGTTGTAACACACGCACATCACCGCAATAAGCTCGGCGATGCTGCACCAGCACATCGACCAGGACTTCGGCATCGCCAAACCCGAGATTCACGCCCTGCCCCGCCAGCGGATGCACGCCGTGCGCGGCGTCGCCGATCAGCGCCACACCGGGCGCCACGGTGGACTCGACCCGGATCAGACGCAAGGGAAAAGCCGCCGCCGGCGTCAGCATGCGCAGCGCACCGAGCCGGTCGTTGCCAGCCGCCTGCACCTTTGCAGCCAGCGCGGCCGCATCCAGCGCGAGCAGTTCATCCGCATCCGCCGACCGGGTAGACCAGACCATCGACATCCGGGTTCCGCCCAGCGGCAGCCAGGCCAGGATGTCGCTCTCGAAGAACCACTGGAACGCGGTGCCGCAATGCGGCCGCTCGCAGGCGAAATTGGCCACCACGCCGCTCTGGCCATAGGGCGTCAGCGTCGAAGCCAGGCCCGCCCACTCGCGGATGCGCGAGGCGGCGCCGTCGGCGCCGACGACGAGTTCGGAGTCGAGCACCGTCCCGTCATCCAGCTCGATCCGCGTGTACGGCGCGCTTGATTCGAGCAGCGTGATCGCTGCAGGGCAATGGAGCGCCACGCTGCCGTCGGCCTGCAGCGACTGCCACAGGGCATGCTGCAAGCGGCCGGCCTCGACAATGGCAGCCAGATGCGAGACGCCGGCTTCATAGGCGTCGAGGCGGACCGCACCGCTGGCGTCGCCCGCCACGTCCATACGGAAGACCGGCTGCACGCGATCGCAGTCGAGACGCTGCCAGGCGCCCAGGCGCTCGAGAAAGCGCTGGCTGGCGGGGCTGATGGCGTAGATCCGGGTATCCCAGGTCGCATCGGGCAGCGGGGACGGCTGGCGCTCGATCAGCGCGACGCGCAGACCCTGACGACCGAGCGCGAGTGCCGCCGCAGCGCCCACCAGGCCGGCGCCGACGATGACGACCTGGTAACGGCTGCCGCTCATCCGCGCGCCCCGAACATCATCCGCCGCGCGACGAAGCTTTTCAGCGGCGGCAGCACTTCCAGCGCCAGCAAGCCGAGCCCGCGCGCATGGCGCAGCGGCCCGATGTCGTTGGAGAACACGCGCACCAGAAAATCGGTGAAGCCGACGCCGCCCAGCACGTCGACGCGCCGGCCGCGCGCGTAGGCGGCCAGCATGGCGGCGCTGCCGATTTCACCGGTCGGCGTGTCCCCGCACAATGCAGCCAGCTCCCAGGCGTCGCGCAGGCCGATGTTGAAACCCTGGCCTGCCACCGGATGCAGCGTCTGCGCGGCATTGCCGATGCGCACCACGCGGCCGGCGGCTTCGCTGCCGACATAGGCGAGCTTCAGCGGGAAAGCCTTGCGCGGCCCGGCCTGCAGGAAAAGGCCCTGGCGCCCGCCGAAGTGGCGATAAAGTGCCGCAAGAAATTCAGCGTCGGCCAGCAGGGCAATGCGTTCGGCGTCGGCGCGGCTGGCGGTCCACACCAGGGCATAGTGTTCGCCCTTTGGAAGGAGTGCCGCCGGCCCTTCCGGCGTGAAGCGCTCGTAGGCCTGGCTGGCGTGCGGCAGTTCGGTCTGCACGTCGCACACCACTGCCATCTGGTCGTAATCGCGTTGGAATTTGGGTGTGGGGACTGCGTGAGCCGATTGAGCGTGGCCGCCGCGTCCGCCGTCGGCCACCACGACCAGCGGGGCGCAGTCGCTGCGTCCATCGGCCCGCTGCAGTGATGCCGCGTCCATAGTGGATTCGATGCGCTCCACCACGACGCCGTAATCGACCGTGACAGCGGCATCGGCAAGC
The DNA here is from genome assembly GCA_021821425.1 of Pseudomonadota bacterium. Next base: position 8,166 of record JAKACL010000059.1, on the reverse strand, counting down.
GCCTGTTTCAATGCGACAGTCAGTGTGGCGTAAGGCAGCACATAGCCCAGTGCCGGCACATTGACCTCGTCGGCAGACAGCCGTGCCACGCCGAGAGCGCCGCGCTGCGAAACATGGATGCGGGTGATCGGGGTGACGGGGTCGAGCCGGTCCCATATGCCGAGCCGCTCGAGAATCAGACGTGCGCCGTGCGACAGCGCCAGGGTGCGGCTGTCGGCACGAGCGTCTTCAGGCTGCGCCTCGATCACCTGCACCGCGATACCCTGCTGCTGCAGCGCCAGCGCGCACACCGCGCCGACCGGGCCGGCGCCGACGATCAGCACGCTGCTCACTGCCGCATCCAGTCTTCGATCTCGGCCACGGTTTTCGGCGGCGTGGTCAGCACCTCGCAGCCGGATTCGGTCACCGCGACGTCGTCCTCGATGCGGATGCCGATGTTCCACAGCGCTTCGGGCACGTCGTCCGCCGGGCGGATGTAGAGTCCCGGCTCGACGGTCAGCGTCATGCCGGGCTGCAACGGCCGCCACGCGCCATTGAGCTTGTATTCGCCGGCATCGTGCACGTCGAGTCCCAGCCAGTGGCCGGTGCGGTGCATGTAGAAACGGTCGTAGGCCTTCGATTCGATCAGGCCGTCGACTTCGCCTGTCAGCAATTTGAGATCGACCATGCCCTGGGTCAGCACGCGCACCGCCGCGTCGTGCGGCGCGTTCCAGTGATTGCCCGGGCGCACCGCGTCGATGGCCGCCGCCTGCGCCGCCAGCACCAGCTCGTAGGCATCCTTCTGCGCCGGCGAGTAGCGGCCGTTGACCGGGAAGGTGCGGGTGATGTCGGCGGCATAGCTGCCGAACTCGGCGGCAGCGTCGATCAGCAGCAGGTCGCCGTCCTTGAGCGGCTGGTTGTTGAAGACGTAATGCAGCACGCAGGCGTTGGCGCCGCTGGCGACGATGGAGGTATAGGCCGGCGCTTCGGCGCCGCCGCGGCGGAAGGCGGACAGCAGTTCCGCCTCGATTTCATATTCGTGACCGCCCGGCCGGGCGGCGCGCATCGCGGCGCGATGCGCACCGCTGGAAATCTCGGCAGCGCGGCGCATCAGCGCGAGTTCGTGGGCATCCTTGATCAGGCGCATCTCGTCGAGCGCATGCCGCACGTCGAGGATCTCGCCCGGGGCGAGGATGCCCTGCCGCGTCTTCGTGCGTACCGTGTTGAGCCAGCCGATCACCCGCGCATCCCACGCCGGGTCCTGACCCACCGCGTAGGCGAGCCGCGTACGATTGCCCATCAGGTCAGGCAGCCTGGCATCGAGTTCATTGATCGAATACGCGGCATCGAATCCGAAGTGCTCGCGCGCCGCCGCCGGCCCGTAACGGAAACCGTCCCATATCTCACGCGTCTCATCCTTTTCGCGACAGAACAGGATGTTCTCGGGGGCGTCGCCCCCGATCACGACCACCACCGCCTCGGGCTCGGCGAAGCCGGTCAGCCAGTAGAAATAGCTGTCGTGCCGGTAGGGGTAGTGGGTGTCGCGGTTGCGCGGCACTTCCGGCGCGGTGGCGACGATGGCGATGCCGTCGCCAAGCTGGGCGGCAAGCCGCGCGCGGCGGTCGGCATGGAGGGCAGGGTCAAACATGGGTGCGCAGGCTTTCGTCGAGTTGTTGCAATCGTTCGGGCGTCCCTACATCGACCCAGCGGCCGCCGAAATGTTCGCCGCTCGCGCGCCCGGCGTCGATCGCCTGCCGCAACAGCGGCGCCAGTGGGGCTTTTTCGCCCGCTGGGGTGCCGGCGAACAGCGCGCGGTGGTAAACCCCGATGCCCGAGAAGGTCAGGCGCGAGGCGGACGGCATGCCGGCAGTCGTCAAGCGCCCGCCGTCGAGGACGAAATCGCCCTGCGGGTGATGCGGCGGATTGTCGATCAGCACCAGATGCGTCTGGTCACGCCCGGCCGCAAGCCGCGCCATCGGCTCGGCCAGCCGGCTGAAATCGTATTCGCAGAAGATGTCGCCGTTGACCACCGGGAACACGTCGACCCCAATCAGCGGCAAGGCCGTGGCGATGCCGCCCGCGGTTTCCAGCGCGCTGCCCTCGCGCGAATACGCAATCGTCACGCCGAAGGCGGCGCCGTTCCCCAACGCGTCTTCGATCTGCTGACCGAGATGGGCGTGGTTGATGACGATCTGCGTGAAGCCTGCCGCACGCAGGCGTTCGATATGCCAGACGATGAGCGGCTTGCCGCCGACCACCAGCATGGGCTTGGGCGCATGGTCGGTCAGCGGGCGCATGCGCTCGCCGCGGCCCGCGGCGAGGATCATTGCAGTGTGTGTCTTGTCTGTGCGCATGCGTGTTTTCGATTGTGTCAGGAATCAGGATCCAGCCCCTAGCCCCTAGCCCCTGGCCCCTGGCCCCTAAATCCTAAAATGTATACCCCACCTGCGGCTGCCTGTCCTGCAACCCATCCAGCAAAAACAGCAAGGGCTTCAACTCGTCGTAGCGCTCGCATACTTTACGCAAATACCCCATTACCCGTGGCATGTCCTTCAGATACCCGTCCTTGCCGTCGCGGTGATACAGCCGCGCGAAAATGCCGAGCACCTTGATGTGGCGCTGCGCGCCCATCCATTCGAAATCGCGCCAGAAAGCGCCGAAGTCGTCGGGCACCGGCAGACGCGCGGCGCGCGCCTTCTCCCAGTAGCGGATCACCCAGTCGAGCTGCTGCTCCTCGTCCCACTGGATGTAGGCATCGCGGTAGAGCGAGGCGAGGTCGTAGGTGATGGGGCCGTAGACCGCGTCCTGGAAATCGAGGATGCCGGGGTTGGGCTCGCTCACCATCAGGTTGCGCGAATGCCAGTCGCGGTGCACGTAGACCTGCGGCTGCGCCAGGTTGTTGGTCAGGATCCGTTCGAACACGGTGTCGAGCAGGGCCTTGTGCGCGTCCTTCATGTCGATGCCGAGGTGCTTCGCCACATACCAGTCCGGGAACAGCATCAGCTCGCGGGTCAGCAGCGCGCGGTCGTATGCCGGCAGCACGCCGGGGCGGCTGGCCTGCTGGATACGGATCAGCGCGTCGTTCGACGCCAGATACAGCGCGCGTATCGCGGCCTGATCGGACCCGGCTTCGTTAAGCGCCGACAGGTATGTGGTGTCGCCGAGGTCGGTCAACAGCAAGAACCCCTGGTCCAGGTCCTGCGCCAGCACCTGCGGCACGTGCACCCCGGCGTCGGCAAACAGCCGGGCGACCGCAATGAAAGGCCGGCAATCCTCGTGCGCCGGGGGGGCGTCCATCACGATATAATCGCGGCCTTTGGCAGTGACGCGAAAATAACGGCGGAAGCTGGCGTCCGCCGACGCCGGGGCGATATCCAGTGAATCGCCCCCCAGTTGTCGGGCGGCCCACTCCTTTAATGCTTGCAAACGTTCCACAGCCACACTGCTCCGAATAACGAACTTCCGGATTTTACATCCTTGCACACCCTGCCCGGCTTTGCGTTTTTCGTCCTGTTGCTGGCTGCCTCGTCCGCAGCAGCGGACGGGCTCGCGCTGAAAAAGGATGTCGAGCTGAAAGGCTCTGCGGTGGCCGGCCCGGACGGTCCGATGTTCCTGACCGCCGACCGCATCGAATCGGCCGAGCCCAATGTCATCGAAGCCAGCGGCCGCGTCGAAGCCCGTCAGGCCGGTCAGAACTTTTTTGCCAACTGGCTGCGCTACAACACCTCGCTCAATACCGTCGAGGCCCGCGGCCAGGTGCGGCTGGAACAGCCTGCGCTGCTGGTGAGCGGCGACCTGCTCAGGCTCGATCTCGATGACTACAGCGGCGAGCTCACCCAGCCGGTGTACCAGCTGACGGCCCAGCCGGGGCGCGGCGATGCCGACCACATCGATTTCATCGACAAGAACCACTACAAGCTGCGCGACGCCACCTACACCACGTGCTCGGCCGACAACGAGGACTGGTACCTCAAGGTGGGCGACCTCGACATCGACAAGACCCGCAACGTGGGCACTGCGCGCAATGCCTCGCTGCATTTTCTCGGCGCCCCTATCCTGTATACGCCGTGGATGAACTTCCCGCTCAACAACGAGCGCAAGACCGGCGTGCTGGCGCCCACGATCGGCACCACCGAGCGCAGCGGCCTCGACATCCTGGTGCCCTACTATCTGAATCTCGCTCCGAATTACGACGCCACGCTGTATCCCCGCCTGCTGTCGAAGCGGGGCGTACAGCTGGGCGCCGAATTCCGCTACCTGCTGGATAAGGCCTACGGGGACAACCGCCTCGAGTACCTGCCGAATGACAACGAGGCCGGTCGCTCGCGCTGGAGCGCGGTGCTCAACAACACCTATCGCCTGAACGCGAGCACCCACGCCGGCATGCAGGTCAACCGCGTGTCGGACGACGACTATTTCCGCGACCTGTCCAACCTCATTTCCGTCACCTCGATCACCCACCTCAACCGCGAAGCCTGGGTCACCACCCAGCATGACAATTGGTACGCCGACCTGCGCGCGCAAAGCTTCCAGACGCTGCAGGACTCCACCTCGCCCACGCCGATTGCCGAGCCCTATGCGCGGCTCCCGCACGCGCGGGCGGGCATGTGGCATACCTTCGGCAACGGCCTCGAATTCAAGCTGGACAGCGAGGCCACCCGGTTTGCCCATCCCACCAATATCGAAGGGACCCGGGTGCTGGCCTACCCCACGCTGCGGCTGCCGCTCACCAACCCATTCGGATTCCTCACCCCGCAGATCGGCTGGCACAGCAGCCACTACACGCTGGACGACAGCGCTCCCGAGCGCCGCATCACGCGCAATGTGCCCATCTTCAGCCTCGACACCGGCGTGGCATTCGACCGCCCGTTCCGGTTTGCCGGCGTGGACTACGAGCAGACGCTGGAGCCGCGTGCCTATTATGTGTATGCGCCCTATCGCGACCAGAGCGCGATCCCGATATTCGACACGGCGGCGATGGATTTCAGCTATGCCCAGATGTTCACCGAAAACCAGTTCGTCGGCGGCGACCGCATCAACGACGCCAACCAGCTGACGGTCGCCATCACCAGCCGCTTCGTCGAAGCGGGCAGCGGACTGGAACGGCTGCAGGTCACCCTGGGCCAACGCTATTATTTCAGCGACCAGCTGGTGACGCTGCCCGGCGTGGCGCCGCGCACCACCAGCGCCACCGATTTGCTGGTGGCCGTCAGCGGGCAGATCACGCGCGACTGGCGTGTCAATACCGCCTGGCAGCTCGACACCGAGAGCGGCACCACCATCCGCCAGAACCTCGGCGCATCCTACCGGCCCGGCCCCGGCCGCGCGTTGAACTTCGGCTACCGCTTCATTGACCAAACCACCGAGCAGATCGATCTGTCGGGTCAATGGCCGCTGGGCGATCGCTGGTACGGCATGTTCCGCTACAACTATTCCTTCCAGGACGACAAGCTGGTCGAAGGCCTGGCGGGGGTTGAATACAATGGCGGCTGCTGGGCGGTGCGCGCGGTGTTCCAGCGCCTCGCCACCAAGGAAGACCAGTCGACCGATGCGCTGTTCTTCCAGCTCGAGTTGAACGGCATGGGGCGCCTCGGCTCCAACCCGCTCGACGTTTTGAAACAAAGTGTTCCCGGATACAGGCCAAGCAATGAACTTCTTCAAACGCCCTGAATGGCACCGCCCGCAGTCCGTGCTGGCCCTGCTGCTGCTCGCCGCCTCGACGCTGCTGCCGGCGCACGCGGCCATCACGCCGCTCGACCACATCGTCGCCGTCGTCAACGACGAGATCATCACGCGCCTGGAGCTCAACCGGCGCTACGCTGAAGTCACCCGCAACCTCGCGCGCCAGAACACGCCCTTGCCACCGCGCGACGTCATCGAGAAACAGCTGCTCGAGCGCATGGTGACCGAACTGGCGCTGCAGCAGCATGCCCGCGCCACGGGCGTGCGGATCGACCCCACGCTGGTCGAGCGAGCGCTGCAGCGCATCGCCGCACAGAACAAGCTCGACATGGCGGGGCTGGCCGCCGCACTGGAACGCGAAGGCCAGACGCTCGACACCCTGCGCGCCACCATCCGCAACGAAATGCTGATCGCGCGCGCCCGCGAACGCGATGTCGACAACCGCATCACGGTCAGCGATGCCGAGATCGAGGGTTATCTGCAAACGCAGGTGCAGCAAGGGGTCGAGACCGAATACAACTTTTCACACATTCTCGTCACGGTGCCGGAAAACGCGTCATCCGAGCAGGTGCAGGCACGTCGCGCCCGCGCCGAGGATGTGCTGGCGCAGCTTGCCAAGGGTGTCGATTTCGCCCAGTTGTCGGCCAGCCATTCGGACGCGCCCAACGCGCTGGAGGGCGGCGCGTTCGGCTGGCGCGCCAGCGGCAAGATGCCGACCCTGTACGCCGAGGCCCTGAAGACGCTGCAGCCCGGCCAGGTCAGTCCGCTGCTGAGAAGCGGCAACGGTTTTCATATCCTCAAGCTGCACGACAAGCGCGGACTCGACGCCAAGCTCAGCGTCACCCAGACCCACGTCCGCCACATCCTGATCAAGACCAACGAGATCACCTCCGAAGCCGATGCCCGCGCCCGCCTGCTGCAATTGAAGGAACGCATCGACAACGGCGTGAAATTCGACGAACTGGCGCGCCTGCATTCCGAGGATGGCACCGCCGCCAAGGGCGGCGACCTCGGCTGGATCAACCCCGGCGACACCGTGCCCGACTTCGAGAAGGCGATGGATGCCCTGCAGCCGGGCCAGGTCAGCGCGCCGATCCAGTCGCCGTTCGGCTGGCACCTGATCCAGGTGCTGGAACGTCGCGACCAGGACGTCACGCAGGAACGCCAGAAATTCGTGGCGCGCCAGGCCCTGCGCGAGCGCAAGGCCGCGCAGGCCTTCGAAGACTGGGTCCGCCAGATCCGCGATTCGGCCTACGTCGAGCTGCGCCCGCTCGACTGACCCGAACCCGGCATGGACCTGCCCGTACTCGCGCTCACTGCGGGCGAGCCCGCCGGAATCGGCCCCGACCTCTGCATTGCGCTGTCGAAGCAGGCGCTGCCGTGCCGACTGACGGTGCTGGGCGACATCGACGTGCTGCGCGCCCGCGCAACGCAGCTGGGCATCGTGGTCGACTTCCTTGGCGGGGACGCCATTCCCGAACACACGCCCGGCGCGCTGCACGTGCGCCACATCCCGGTGGCATCGCCCGTCACCCCGGGCGTGCTCGATGCCGACAACAGCGCCCACGTGCTGGCGCTGCTGGATGCGGCGATCGAGGGTTGTCTGAACGGGGCCTACCACGCCCTCGTCACCGCGCCTGTGCACAAGGGCATCGTCAACGATGCAGGCTTCGCCTTCACCGGCCACACCGAATATCTGGCTGAGCACAGCGGCACGCAAAAAGTGGTAATGATGCTCGCCGGTGGCGGACTGCGCGTCGCGTTGGCCACCACCCACCTGCCGCTGCGCGCGGTGGCCGATGCGATCACGCCGGCGCTGCTCGACGAGGTGATCCGCATCCTGCACGCCGATCTGCAGGACAAATTCGGCGTCATTCGGCCGCGCATCCTGGTCGCAGGCCTCAACCCGCACGCCGGTGAATCCGGCCACCTCGGGCGCGAGGAGATTGACCGCATCGAACCCGCGCTCGCTCGACTGCGTCGCGAAGGCATGGATCTGGTCGGCCCGCTGCCGGCCGACACGCTGTTCTCGCGCATTCGCAGCGAACCCTGCGACGCCGTGCTGGCGATGTACCACGACCAGGGGCTGCCGGTCCTGAAATACGCCAGCTTCGGCGCCGGCGTGAACATCACGCTGGGCCTGCCCTTCATCCGCACGTCGGTCGACCACGGCACCGCGCTCGATCTCGCAGGCACCGGGCGTGCGGAAGTCGGCAGTCTGTTGATGGCGATTCAAGTGGCGATGGAGATGGTTGAGAAGAAGGGGTTAGGATTTAGGAGCTAGGAATTAGGGGACGTGCGGCTTTGCCGCGCTCCCCTAAACCCCCTAGCCCCTAGCCCCTAGCCCCTAGCCCCTAGCCCCTAAGAATGCATACCCCCCGCAAACGCTTCGGCCAGAACTTCCTGATCGACGACGGCATCATCCATGCCATCGTCAATGCGGTGCGCCCGCAGGCGAACGAAACCGTGGTCGAGATCGGCCCCGGCCTGGGCGCGCTGACCCGG
>JAKACL010000261.1 GCA_021821425.1 Pseudomonadota bacterium | reverse complement strand
CTGCAGACTGTCTATCCTGCCCCGCGGCGCCAGTTCCCTGATACGCGCCTTCCACGACTCCTCCAGCGGCAAGGTATGCGAGAGCGCAACCAACTGGGTCAGCGAGGCATGCGCCGCGGTCAGTTTCTGCCCGCCATCTCCCCAGCGAAAAGTGAAATCGAAAGGATCGGCCATGGCGCCGCTCCGGTCGGAAAGCGACAGCCCGCGTGCATACAAGGTTTGCGGTGCGCCCGCTTTCAAGGGCTGCGGGCGCTGCCAGCCGACTTCCCCATATAGCCTGGCAAGATCGACCGGTGCGCCCAGTTGCGCCGACTCGACGTAGATGTCGGCGAGATTGAGCTTGAAGCCGCTTGCGGACAACCGGCCCTGGCTGACTTCCAGCGCGGCTTCGACGCTGCCATGGCCCCGCGCACGAGCATATTCGGCCGGCAGCCACGGACGCCAGGTCGCCAGCTCCATGGCGGCAACCTTGAGCACCATCTTGCCGTGCCAGTCTTCGGGTTCGGCCAGGCTGCTGCCATACATCACGCCTTGCAGCACAAGCGGGGAGGAAAGATGGGGCGGCGGCTCCATGGCGGCCTGGATGGCATGGCGGCTGAACAGGCTTTGCATGCGTAACGAGACATTGCGCAAAACCAGCGGCTCGCTGCCGCGCGTATCGTCGACCCAGGCCACGGTCGCGCCCTGCATGTGCACTTCGCCCTGGTGGAGCAGCCAGTCGCTGAATGAGGTATCCGGGCTGTTCGGATCCACCGTGAAGCCGCCGAAATGAATGATGCCATCGGACGCACGGCGCACGATCAGGCCGGGGGCAGAAACGAACAGTTCATGGAACCTGGGCTCGAGCGCGAACAGGGTGCGCCAGCCGAAGCTGCCTTCCATCCTGCTGAAATAAAGCAGCGGGCGCGCACCCTCGGAAATACGTACCCCCTCCATGGCAAAACGCGGACGGGCGCCGCCCCACTCGCCGGACAGGGTGTCGAAAGTCACGACATAGCCGGTGGCCGCGGAAAGCAGCCTCTCGACGTCATCCTTGTACTGGGGCAGATTCGGAAACATCACCCAGTACAGCCAGGCCAGCACCATCGCCGGGATGGCGACAATGGATCCCGCCAGCGCCCACAGCCAGCGGGAACGCACCAGGGAAGAAAATTTGAAACCGGTCATACTGCTTATTCTATTGCCTGAATCCGGCCGAAAACCGGCACTTTCGGGACAGGCAGCATTTTTATTCGCCCGACCGCCAGTTGCTCAATTGCCGACGATCACGTTTGGTGGGGCGGCCCTTGATGTCGCGCGCAGGCTCGCGGGCCAGCTTGCGCATAGCGGCCTTCTCCTCGCGCCGAGCGCAGCTTTCGGCCGTTTCCTCGTACAGTGTTTGCGCCATGCTGGCCGGGCCGCGCTTGTCGGACAGCCCGCGCACCACCACTTCCCATTCAATTTCACCGACGCGCACGCGCAGGCTGTCGTTCACGCGGATTTCCCGCGCCGGTTTGCAGCGTTCGCCGTTCCAGTGCACTTTGCCGCTGTCCACGGCCTGTGTGGCGAGCGAACGGGTCTTGAAGAATCTTGCGGCCCATAGCCACTTGTCTATACGCATACAAAAAAATCGGTTGTCTGAATATCAATAAAGAAACCAGAACTCAGAACGGATGACCAAGCACCATTCTTATCTGTGACAATTCCCGCTGGGCAAGTTCATTGCCGGCCCTCAACAATGGAGCACCCATGACCCCAAAGATTCTTGCCTTTGCCGGCAGCACGCGCAATGGCTCGTTCAACCGCCAGGCGCTGGATCATGCCGCGGCCGGCGCACGCGAGGCCGGCGCGGAAGTCACGCTGATCGACCTCAGGGATTACAGTCTGCCGCTATACAACGGCGACCTGGAAGCCAGCCACGGACTGCCGGAAGCGGCCGTACGTCTGAAGGCGCTGTTCAAGTCGCATCAGGGCCTGCTGCTCGCCTGCCCCGAGTACAACAGTTCGATCACGCCCTTGCTGAAAAACACGCTGGACTGGGTATCGCGCGAGCACGAGGGCGAGTCCGGCCTGGTGCCCTATGAGGGCAAGCTGGCGGCGCTGGTCGCCGCCTCGGCGGGCAATCTCGGCGGCTTGCGCGGCCTGCGGCATGTGCGCGAAATCCTCACCACCCTGCAGGTGCTGGTGATCCCGAAACAGATGGGGCTGGCTCGCGCCGACAAGGAGCTGGCCGACCCGGCCTCGCCCAGACTGAAAGGCCTTGCCGACACCGGCAAGGCCCTGGCCGACGCGATCCGGCGCTGGGGCTGAGCCCGGGGGGGTTACTGCACGGCCTGCTTCAGCTGTTCGAGGATGGCCGGGTTCTCCAGCGTGGACACGTCCTGGGTGATCTCCTCGCCCTTGGCGATGGCGCGCAGCAGGCGGCGCATGATCTTGCCCGAGCGGGTCTTGGGCAGGTTGTCGCCGAAGCGGATGTCGTCGGGCTTGGCGATCGGGCCGATTTCCTTGCCCACCCAGTCGCGCAGCTCGGCCACCAGCTTCTTGGCTTCG
>JAKACL010000058.1 GCA_021821425.1 Pseudomonadota bacterium | reverse complement strand
TGCCGTCGCGGCTGAAGTCACGGTCCGCCTTCTTGATGCAGCGGATCGCGCGCGCTGGGATGCCTACGTGAATGCGCACCCCGACGCCAGCTTCTTTCACCGCGTCGGCTGGAAGCGGGTGATCGAAGATGCGTTCGGCCACCGCACGCATTTTCTGCTGGCCGAGCGCGGCGGCGACGTGGTGGGCGTGCTGCCGCTGGCCGAAATCAAAAGCCGCCTGTTCGGCCACAGCCTGGGTTCGCTGCCGTTCTGTGCCTATGGCGGCATTCTGGCCGACCACGACGCCGCGTATCGCGCGCTCGATGCGGAAGCGCAGACGCTCGCCACCCAGCTGGGCGTCGGCGCGCTCGAGTACCGCAACCAGATCGCGCAACATGCGCACTGGCCGACCAAGGACCTCTACGTCACATTCAAGAAGAGCATCGAGCCCGAAATCGAGGCCAACATGAACGCCATTCCGCGCAAGCAGCGCGCGATGGTCAGGAAGGGCATCAAGGCCGGCCTCACCGGCGAGATCGATGCCGACACCACGCGTTTTTTCGCGGCCTATTCGGCCAGCGTGCACCGCCTCGGCACCCCGGTGTTCTCGCGCAGGTTCTTTCGCCTACTGAAGGATGAATTCGGCGACGACTGCGAAGTGCTGACCATTACGCTCGACGGCAAGGTGATTTCCAGCGTGATGTCCTTCTATTTTCGCGACGAAGTGCTGCCGTATTACGGCGGCGGCGTCGATGCCGCGCGCGCGGTGGCCGGCAACGACTTCATGTACTGGGACCTGATGCGGCGCGCCTGCGAGCGCGGGCTTAAAATATTCGACTTCGGCCGCAGCAAGCGCGGCACTGGCTCGTTCGATTTCAAGAAGAACTGGGGCTTCGAGCCGACGCCGCTGTATTACGAATATTTCCTGGTGGCGGATGCCGACGTGCCCGACATCAATCCGCTCAATCCCAAATACCGCCTGTTTATCCAGGCTTGGAAAAAAATGCCGCTGGCCCTCGCCAACGTCATCGGGCCCCATATCGTGAAGAACCTGGGGTAAGGCGTGAAGGAAGGCCTGCTGTTTCTCGCGCACCGTATCCCGTTTCCGCCGAACAAGGGCGACAAGATCCGTTCGTTCCATCTGCTGCGGCATCTCGCCGCGCGCTATGACGTTCACCTGGGCGCCTTTGTCGACGATCCCGACGACTGGCAGTTCCGCGAAGCGCTGAAACCCTGGTGCAAGTCGATCACGCTGCTGCCGCTGCACCCGCGCCGCGCGCGGCTGGCGAGTCTTGTGGGCCTCGTGACCGGCGAGGCGCTGACGCTACCGTACTACCGCAACCGCGAACTCGCGCGTTGGGCCGAGGGCCTGGCTGCCGCCGGCGCAGTGACGCGCGGACTGGCGTTTTCCTCGGCGATGGCGCAGTTCATGCCGGCCACGCTCGACCGCCGCGTGCTCGACATGGTCGACGTCGACTCCGACAAATGGACGCAGTACGCGCCGACGCAGCGCTGGCCGCTGTCCTGGGTGTATGCGCGCGAAGGCCGCAAGCTGGCCGCGTGGGAAGCCCGGATGGCGCAGGATCTCGATGCCACCCTGCTGGTGTCGAACGACGAGGCTGCGCTGTTGCAGCAGCGCGTCCCGCAGGCCCGCCACAAGATCGGCGCGTTCGAAAACGGTGTCGACGCCGAGTATTTTTCGCCGGCGCGCGATTATCCGAACCCCTATGCGGACGATGTCCGCGGCGTGGTGTTCACCGGTGCCATGGACTACTGGCCCAATGTCGACGCCGTCACCTGGTTTGCCGAGCGCATTTTCCCGGCCATCCGCGACGCGGTGCCGGCGGCGCAGTTCACCATCGTCGGCAGCCGCCCCGGCGAGGCGGTGCGCGCGCTGGCGCGCCAGCCCGGCGTCGTCGTCACCGGCGGCGTGCCCGACGTGCGACCCTGGATTGCACACGCCGTCTGTGCCGTTGCACCGCTGCGCATCGCGCGCGGGGTGCAGAACAAGGTGCTCGAAGCGATGGCGATGGCGCGTCCGGTCGTCGCCAGCGCGCAAGCCGCCGAAGGCATCCGCGCCGAAGCGGGACGCGACTATCTGCTGGCGCAGGGCGAAGCCGATTTCGCCGGCGCGGTGGTGGGCTGCCTGCGGGCGCCCGCCAGCGCCGCGCCAGCCCGCGACTGCATCCTGGCGAATTACGACTGGGCACGCAACCTCGCTGCGATCGATTCCCTGTTCGACGCGGCATCTGCCGCCCCCCCCGTCCTGGAGACCTGTCCCGCATGAGCACCCTGTCCGATACGCCGACGCTATCCCACCCCTCGTGGCGCGTGCCGGGCCTGCTGACGGCCGGAGTGCTGCTGGCACTGTTCGGTCTGTTCTGGCCGACTTTTTTCTCGATGGTCGAAATCTGGGAACGCTCGGAAACCTTCACCCACGGCTACCTGATCTTCCCCATCAGCGCCTGGCTGATCTGGCGCCAGCGCGATGAACTCGCGCGCATCGCGCCGCGCCCCGACCTGGCCGGCCTGCTCCTGCTGGCGGCGGGCGGCGCCGGCTGGCTGCTGGCCGATGCCGGCAGCGTCAACGTGGTCGCGCAATATGCGTTCATCGTTATGCTGATCGCGGCGGTATGGACGCTGCTCGGCCGGACCTTCGTCTGGGCGGCATTTTTCCCGCTGATGTTCCTGTTCTTCGCAGTGCCGGTGGGCGAATTCCTGATCCAGCCCCTGATGCGGGTGACTGCCGATTTCACCGTGACCCTGCTGCAGGCCACCGGCATCCCGGTCTACCGCGAGGGTCTCTTCTTCAGCATTCCCAGCGGCGATTGGTCGGTGGTCGAGGGTTGTTCCGGGCTGCGCTACCTGATCGCCTCGGTTACCCTCGGCGTGTTGTACGCCTACCTGACCTACCGCTCGTGGAAACGACGCCTGCTTTTTTCGATCGCCGCCGTCATCGTGCCGATTTTCGCCAACAGCGGTCGCGCCTACATGATCGTGATGATCGCCCACCTGTCCGACATGAAGCTCGCGCTCGGCGTCGACCATTACATCTACGGCTGGGCGTTCTTCGGCCTGGTCATGCTGCTGCTGTTCTGGATCGGCAGCTTCTGGCGCGAGGACGACCAGCCCGAACCCGTCGCCACTCCGCGGACTACAGCGTGGGCGGGCCCCGCGCGGCCGCTGCTGCCGGTGGCGCTCGGCGTGCTGGCGGTCGCCGGACTGTGGCCGGCCTATGCGGCCTGGCTCACAGCGCGGCCGCTGCCGGCGATGCCCGAACTGCAGGTCGAGGCACAGGGCGGCTGGCAACCCGCCGATGCCTTCACCGGCTGGGTGCCGCACTGGGTCGGCGCCGACCGCCAGCTGCGCCAGGCCTACAGCCAGGCCGGCCGCGCGGTGATGCTGGAACTCAATTACTATGCCACCCAGCGGCAAGGCGCCGAGCTCGTCAATTCGCAGAATTTCATGATCAGGCAGAAGGACCCCGACTGGTCGAACGTTGGCGAGCGCATCGCCACCGTTGAAATCGGCGGCAACACGCGACAGGTGCGGCAGGCAAAAATGCGCGGCAGCACCGGCCAGCGCCTGCTGGTGTGGCAGTGGAACCTGATCGGTCCGCGCGCCACCGTCAACGACCAGGCGGCCAAGCTGATTCTCGCGGTCGATCGTGTGCAACTGAAGCGCGACGACGGCCTCTCGGTGCTGATTGCCACCCCCTACGATGAAACCGAACTCGAGGCTGCAGCCGCCACGCTGGCACGCTTTGCGGCCGACATGGAGCCCGCGATCGCGGGCGCGCTCGATCGGGTGGATGGGCCGTGACGGCTGCACACATCGTGCATGTCGTGCACCGTTTCGATACCGGCGGCATGGAAAACGGCATGGTCAACCTGTTCAACACCCTGTCGCCGGAACGTTACCGGCATACCGTGGTGGCGCTGACGGACTTCAGCGATTTCCGTCACCGCATCACCGCGCAGCGGGTCGATTTCCATGCGCTGCACCGCGCGCCGGGACACGGCCTCGGCTGGGCGGTGCGCCTGTGGAAGCTGCTGCGCCGGCTCAAGCCCGATCTGGTACACACCCGCAATCTCGCCGCGCTTGAAGCGCAGTTTGTCGCCGCCGCCGCCGGCATCCGCGATACCGTCCACGGCGAGCACGGCCGCGACGTGTTCGACCTTTACGGTCGCAACTGGAAATACAATCTGCTGCGCCGCGCCGCGCGGCCGTTCGTGTCGAACTACATCAGCGTGAGCCGCGACCTCGAGACCTGGCTGCGCGTGGTGATCCATGTGCCGCCGCGCAAGCTCCACCAGATCTACAACGGCGTCGACAGCGTCAAGTTTCATCCGCGCACCGGACCGCGCCCCGACTTTGCGCATCCCGACAGCATCGTGTTCGGATCGGTGGGGCGCATGGTCGAGGTCAAGGACTACCCCACGCTCACCGCCGCCTTCATCCAGCTCATCCGCCAGCAGCCCGAGCGGGCCGAGCGCGCCCGACTGGTCATCGTCGGCGACGGCCCCGCGCGCGACACCTGCCAGGCGCTGCTGCAGGGCGCGGGGCTGGCGCACCTGGCCTGGCTGCCGGGCGAACGCCACGACATCCCGGATATCATGCAGGCGCTCGACGTGTTCGTGCTGCCCTCCAGAAACGAGGGCATTTCCAATACCATTCTGGAAGCGCTGGCCAGCGGCCTGCCGGTGATTGCCACCGCGGTGGGCGGCAACCTCGAGCTGGTGGAGGACGGCGTCAACGGCATGCTGGTGACGCCGGGCGACGTGGCCGGCTTGGCACAGGCCTTGCTGGGTTATCTGGATGCGCCGGCGCGCATCGCCGAGCACGGCGCCAATGCGCGACAGTGGGCCGAGCAGCGCTTCAGCATCCCGGCCATGGCCGAGGCCTATGCCACGGTGTACGACCTGACGCTGGAGCGCTGGCGCTGAAGCGCCGCCAGGTCGCCCGATAAATCGACAGGGAACAGGACAACACCATGTGTGGCATCACCGGCATTTTCGACACCCGCGGCGACAACGAAATCTCGCGCGAGCTGCTGCATCGCATGAACGAGACCCAGTTCCATCGCGGCCCCGACGAAGGCGGCCTGCATCTGGAGCCGGGCGTGGGCCTCGGCCACCGGCGCCTGTCGATCATCGACCTGTCAACCGGCCAGCAGCCGCTGTTCAACGAGGACGGCTCGGTCGTCGTCGTGTTCAACGGCGAAATCTACAATTTCCAGGAACTGGTGCCCGAGCTCGAAGCGCTCGGCCACACTTTCCGCACCCATTCCGACACCGAAGTCATCGTGCATGCCTGGGAGGCCTGGGGCGAGGCCTGCGTGCAGCGCTTTCGCGGCATGTTTGCGTTCGCATTGTGGGACCGCGCGCAGGGCACCCTGTTCGTCGCGCGCGACCGCTTCGGCGTCAAGCCGCTGTACTACGCTTTTCTCGACACCGGCGAGTTCATTTTCGGCTCCGAACTGAAATCGCTGATGGTGCATCCCTGCATGACGCGCGAGATCGATCCGCTCGCGGTCGAGGAATACTTCGCCTACGGCTACGTGCCCGAGCCGCGCACCATTTTCAGGAATGCCTGCAAGCTGCCGCCGGGCTTTACCCTCACGCTCAAGCGCGGCACGGCACGCGCCTTGCCGAAGCAGTATTGGGACATGCCGTTCACACCGGTCAAGGTGAGTGACGAAGCATCCGCGCTGGACGAGCTGGTCGAGCGCATGAAGGAATCGGTGCGCCTGCGCATGATCGCCGACGTGCCGCTGGGCGCCTTTCTCTCCGGCGGTGTCGATTCCAGCGCGGTGGTGGCGATGATGGCCACGCAGTCGGCCACGCCGGTCAATACCTGCTCGATCGGTTTCGACGATCCCGCCTTCAACGAAATCCAGTTCGCCCAGCAGGTGGCCGACCGCTACAAGACCGATCATCACGTGGAGACCGTCGCCGCCAACGACTTCAGCCTGGTCGGCCAGCTCGCCCAGGTGTACGACGAGCCCTATGCCGATTCGTCTGCACTGCCGACCTATCGCGTCTGCGAACTGGCGCGCAAGCATGTCAAAGTCGCGCTCTCCGGCGACGGCGGCGACGAGCACTTTGCCGGCTACCGTCGCTACCGCTGGTTCCGCTACGAGGAGCGGATGCGCGCGGTGATGCCCCTGGCGCTGCGGCGGCCGCTGTTCGGCGCGCTCGGCAAGTTCTATCCCAAGGCCGACTGGGCGCCGAAAGTGTTTCGCGCCAAGACCACGTTCGAGGCGCTGGCGCGCGACACCGTCGAGGGTTATTTCCATGGCGTCTCGCTGTTGTCCGACGCGCAACGTCAGCTGCTGTTTTCGCCGGCGTTCAAGCGCGAACTGCAGGGCTACCAGGCAGTGGAAGTGCTGCGTCGGCACGCCGCCGTCGCGCCCACCGACGACCCCTTGTCGCTGGTGCAGTACCTCGACATGAAAACCTACCTGGTCGGCGACATCCTCACCAAGGTCGATCGCGCCAGCATGGCGCATGCGCTCGAAGTGCGCGAGCCGCTGCTCGATCACGAACTGATGGGCTGGGTGTCCGGCCTGCCGGTCGATTTCAAGCTGCGCGGCAGCGAAGGCAAGTACCTGCTGAAAAAAGCAATGGAACCCTATCTGCCGAACGACGTGCTGTACCGCAAGAAAATGGGCTTCTCGGTGCCCCTTGCCGCATGGTTCCGCGGCCCGCTCGCCGCCATCATCCGTAGCGTCGTGCTGGGCGAACGGCTGGTGTCCACCGGCATGTTCAACCAGACTTTCCTGCGCGACGTGGTCGAGGCGCACCAGTCCGGCCGTCGCGACTATTCGGTGATCCTGTGGACGGTGCTGATGTTTGACGCCTTTCTGGGGCAGGTGCTGGGAATGGACGAATCGGAACAGCAGGCCGCATGAAAATCCTCCACGTCTTCGACCACACTCTGCCGCTGCATTCCGGCTACACCTTCCGCAGCGCCGCCATCCTGCGCAACCAGCGCAAGCTGGGCTGGGAGACCTATCACCTCTCCGGCCCCAAGCAGATCAACTGCACGGTGGCGGAAGAAGACGCCGACGGACTGCATTTCTTTCGCACGCCCGCACCGACCGGCCTGTTCGCCAAACTGCCTGGCGGCGATCCGTTTGCCGTGATGGGGGCAATCGAAAAACGCCTGCTGGCGCTGGCCAGGAAACTGCAACCCGACATTATCCACGCGCATTCGCCGGTGCTCGACGCGGTGCCGGCGATCCGCGTCGGCCGCACGCTCGGCATCCCGGTCGTCTATGAAATCCGCGCTTTCTGGGAAGACGCCGCGGTCGACCACGGCAGCACCAGGGAAGGCAGCCTGCGCTACAAGCTCACCCGCGCGCTGGAAACCTGGGCGGTGAAAAACGCCGACGCCGTCACCGTCATCTGCGAAGGACTGCGCCGCGACCTCGCCGAGCGCGGCATTCCAGCGAACAAGATTACCGTCATCCCCAACGCGGTCGACGTCGAGCAATTCGAGATGGGCGGCAAGCCCGATCCCGAACTGAAAATGAAACTGGGCCTCGGCAGCAGCCGCGTGCTCGGCTTCATCGGCTCGTTCTATGCCTACGAAGGTCTCGATCTGCTGATCGCCGCCTTGCCGACCATCCTCAAGCAGGTGCCTGATGTGAAAGTGCTGCTGGTCGGCGGCGGGCCGCAGGATGCCGCGCTGAAACAGCAGGTGATGGCGCTCGACCTGATGGACCGTGTGGTGTTCACCGGGCGCGTGCCGCATGCCGAGGTCAACCGCTATTACGACCTGGTCGATGTGCTGGTCTATCCGCGCCACCGGATGCGGCTGACAGAGCTCGTCACGCCCCTGAAACCGCTGGAAGCGATGGCGCAGGGTCGTCTGATGGCGGCCTCCGACGTCGGCGGTCACAAGGAACTGATCCAGGACGGCAAGACCGGCGTGCTGTTCCATGCCGGAAATGCGGGCGATCTCGCCAGCAAAGTGGTGGGACTGCTGAAGTACGAGCAGGGCTGGGACAGCATGAAGCGAAACGGCCGCCAGTTCGTCGAAACCGAGCGCACCTGGGCTGCCAGCGTCGCGCGCTACCGCGGCGTCTACGGAGGCCTGCTGAAACCGGTCGGGGAGGTTGCGCTTGGCTGAGGCGGCGCACGTCGATCCGGACCGTGTCGACCTGGTCGTGTTCAGTGCGCTGTTTCCCAGCGCGGTGCGCCCCGGCGCCGGCCTGTTCATCCGCGAGCGCATGTTTCGCGTCGCCCATCATCGTCCGCTCGCGGTGATTTCGCCGCAACCGTGGTTTCCCGGCCAGGCGCTGATCCGCCTGGTGCGCCCTGGCTATCGCCCGCAGGCGCCCGCGCTGGAAATCCAGCAGGGCATCCGCGTCTACCATCCGCGTTATCTTGCGCTGCCCGGCCTGTTGCGGCGATTCGACGGCTGGTCGATGGCACTGGCAAGCGTCGGCTTGCTGCGCACGCTCAGGCGGCAGGGCGCGCGCCTGATCGACGCCCACTTCGCCTACCCCGACGGCGAGGCCGCCACCCGGCTGGGACGCTGGTTCAAGCTGCCGGTGACCGTCACCCTGCGTGGCACCGAAGTGCCGCACAGCCACAATCCTGTGCTGCGTGCGCGGCTGTCGCGCACGCTGAAAGCGGCCGACCGGGTGTTCTCCGTGTCCGATTCGCTGCGCCGGCTGGCGATCGAGCTGGGCGCGCCCGAGGCCAACACCGAAGTCGTCGGAAACGGCATCGACATCGCTCGCTTCCAGCCGGTCGACCGTAACGCCGCGCGGCAGAAATACGGCCTGCCGCGGGATGCCAGGGTGCTGGTCTCGGTCGGGGCGCTGGTCGAGCGCAAGGGCATGCACCGCGTCATCGATCTCATGCCGGCCTTGCTTGAGCGCCATCCCGGCTTGCACTACCTCATCGTCGGCGGCGCGAGCCCGGAAGGGGATAACCGTGCCGAACTCGCCGCCCAGGTCGCACGTCTGGGGCTGGCTGACCGCGTGCATTTTCTCGGTGCCTTGCCGCCGGACGACCTCAAATGGCCGCTGTCGGCAGCCGATGTGTTCGTGCTCGCCACCGGCAACGAAGGCTGGGCCAATGTCTTCCTCGAAGCCATGGCCTGCGGCCTGCCGGTCGTGACCACCGATGTTGGGGGCAACGCCGAAGTGGTGTGCCGCGATGAACTCGGCAGCATCGTGCCGTTTGGCGACAGCGCCGCCTTGCAGCAGGCGCTGGATGCCGCGCTCGACAAGGATTGGGACCGCGCCGCGATCCTCGATTACGCCCGCGACAACCAGTGGGACAAGCGCGTGGCGCAGCTGCTGCGGGCGTTCGACAGCATCATGCAACCCTCCGCGCGCCAACCGGCGCTGGCAGTCAAATGAGTGTCCCGGCCTGGTTCGCACGCAGCGTTTATCGCGCCCAGGAAGCCGCGATGCGCCGCCCCACCTTCGCGATGCTGGCGGAACTCGAGCGCACCCAATGGCTGTCGCGCGATGCGATGCAGGATTACCAAACCCGCCGCCTCAACGGCTTGCTGCAAAGCGCGCTCTCCCACAGCCCATGGCATGCCGACCGTCTGCGTGCGGCCGGGCTTGATGAAGCCGTCAAGGCCGGCGGGGTAACGCTCGCCGATCTGGCCCGCCTGCCGACGATGAACAAGCGCGATGCCCGCGATAACGTCGACCAACTGGTCTGGCGCGAAGCGCCGGGTGGCATATTCAAGTACACCACGGGCGGCTCCAGCGGCGAGCCGCTGATTTTCTACTTCGGCCGCACGCGCCAGGCTTCGGATGCCGCGGGGCGCATGCGTGCCCGCCGCTGGTGGGGCCTGCAGCCGGGCGATCGCGAGGCCTATCTGTGGGGCGCACCGGTCGAACTCAACAAGACCGACCGCATCAAGACCCTGCGTGACCGGCTGGTCAACCAGTTGGTGCTGAACGCCTTTGCCATGTCACCCGAGCGCATGGATGGGTATCTCGACGCGTTGCAGGCCTGGCAGCCCCGATGCGTATACGGCTATGCATCGAGTGTCGCGCTGCTGGCGGCGCATGCCGAGGCCAGGCAGCGTCCGCTGCGCATGCCGGGGTTGCGTGTGGTGTGCACCACCGGAGAACCGCTGTATCCGCACCAGCGTGAACTGATCGCCCGCGTATTCGGCGCACCGGTGGCGAACGAATTCGGCAGCCGCGACATCGGTTTCACCGCGCACGAGGCGCCGGGCGGGCAGATGCTGCTGATGAGCGAGAGCCATCTTGTCGAGGTGCTCGATGCGGCTGGCCAGCCGGTGGCACCGGGCGAGGCGGGCGAGGCCGTGATCACCGGCCTGACTTCAGCGGCCCAGCCCTTCATCCGTTATCGGACGGGCGATGTGCTGCGCGTGTCCGCAGAGCCGGCTGCGGGCGGACAGGGGCTGCACGTGATCGCCGAGGTGACGGGGCGGCAGACCGACTTCGTTGTCGCCGCCGATGGCCGTGTGATGCATGCGCTGGCGGTGATCTATGTGCTGCGTGCGGTGCCGGGGATTGCACAATTCAAATGCATCCAGCATGCGCTCGACCGCATGGAGGTGCAGATCGTGCCGAACGCAGAATGGAACGAAGCCGCCCACGCTGCTGTGGTGGCTGGATTGCGTGCCCGCCTCGGCGATGCGCTGCACGTGGAAGTGCGCATGCTGGACGACATTCCCCCGGAGGCCTCCGGCAAGCACCGCTATGTGGTGAGCCGCGTGCCGCTGGCCGGTTCCCTGAAGCAAGCTGTGGCTAACTGAAATGATTCGAACCGTCATATGAAACCGATATCGCTCCTGCAACTCCCCCTGCGCTACAAGCCTTGGCAGGCGCGCCACCTGCGCCTGGTGGTGCAGGACATTGCCGGGACAGCCCGGCAGCCCGAACACGATCATCGTACCCACTTGCGCGGCGCCATCGACTGGCTGTGCCGCGCGCAGGATGTGCGCAAACACAAACCCGACCAGGGCGGCGTCGCAGCCGGCTGGAGCTTCGAGGATGGCTGGCTGCCCAGTTATCCTGAAACCACGGGCTACATCATCGAGACCTTCCTCGCCGCAGCGGAGCCGCTCGACCGACCGGAACTGATCGATCGCGCCCACAAGATGATCGACTGGGAGCTTTCGCTGCAAACGGCAGAGGGGGCTTTTCCCGGACATTTCGGCGAGGCCGGCAGCCACCCGGTCATTTTCAACCAGGGCCAGATCATGCACGGTCTGGTGGCAGGGTATACGGCGCTCGGGCGGCAGGACTGTCTTGAAGCGGGTGTGCGCGCCGGCCACTGGCTGGTGGCGCAGCAGGACCCGGATGGCTGCTACCGACAATTCGAGCACCATGGCGTACCGCACGTTTACAACACACGTGCGATATGGGCGCTGGCGGCCATGGGCGTGGTGGCGAACGAACCTGAATTCATTGCGGCGACGCGTCGCAACCTCGACTGGGCGCTGAGCCAGCAGACGCCGAGCGGCTGGTTCGCCACCAATGCCTTCGTTCCGGACAGGCATCCCTTCACCCACACCATCGCCTACGCCATTCGCGGCTTCATCGAAGTGGCGGTGCTGCTGGGCGAGGCGCGCTATCTGCAGGCCGCCGAAAAGGCGGCGCAAGGCCTGATGGAAAAACAGCGCAGCGATGGCTGGCTGGCCGGCACCTACGCCGACGGTTGGACGCCCACTGCACGCTACGCCTGCGTCACCGGCGTCGCGCAAACGGCGCTGTGCTGGCTGCGCCTGGCACAGATCACCGGTGACCAGGCTTACCGCGATGCGGCCGGGCGCGCGATTGCCTACGTCAAGCGCACCCAGCGACTGGAAGAAGACGACGCCATCGTGCGCGGGGCAATTCCCGGGTCGGCGCCAATCTGGGGCGCATATTCACGCTTCGAATTCCCCAACTGGGCAGCCAAGTTCTTCGCCGATGCGCTGATCATGGATATGGCCAATATCGCCGTGCCCACTGTGCCGGCTGCGGCCAGGGGGCTGGCGCGATGAGCCGGCTGAAAATCATGATCCTGTGCGGGCGCAGCGCCCGCCACCTGTATGTGGCCAATGCCCTGTGCCGCGCTGGCGAAGCGGTCGCCATCGTGCAGGAAACCGGCGGCGAATGGAACCTGAAAAAAACCCTCAAGAAGCTGCGCCCCGACAATCTGTTTCGCAAGGTCTGGCGCTGGCTGCGCGACCGCCGCCGCTACACCGGCAACCCCGAGGCGAAATTCTTCTTTCCGCAGGGCGAACCCCGGCTCGACCATCCCGAACGGGTGCGCGAAGTCCCGCACATCAACCATCCCGACGTGGTCAGACTGGCGCGTGAATTAACCCCCGATCTGATCTGCGTGTTCGGCACCTCGCTGATCCGCGGCGATCTGCTCAAGGAAGGCCGTCTCGGCATCGTCAACCTGCATGGCGGCCTGTCGCCCGAATACCGCGGGGCCGACTGTACCTTCTGGGCGCTTTACAACGGCGAGCCGGAAAAGATCGGCTGCACCCTGCATTACATCGACGCCGGCATCGACACCGGCCGCCTGATCGCGCATGTCAGCCCGGAAGTGCGCGAGGGCGACAGTGAACTGGTGCTGTTCTGGCGCGCGGTGCAGGACAGCTCGGAGGTCTATGCTGAAGCCGTGGCAAAACTGGCGCAAGGCGAACAGCTCGGCATGACGCAGAGCGGCAAGGGCCGCCTGTATCAGGTCAAGGACCGTGGCCTGCGTCACGAGCGGTCGCTGGCCGCGCGCCTGGCATCCGGGATGCTGGCTGGCGTGGACTTGCCTCGACGCGTCCGCTGGTTCAATCCTGAAACAATGGGGACGCGGAAGCCATGAGAGACCTTTTCGTTACCGGCGTTATTTTCAGCTTGCTGCCGTTTGTTTTCAAACGTCCCTGGCTGGGTATCTTGCTGTGGTCGTGGCTGGGTTATATGAATCCGCAC
>JAKACL010000057.1:7789-13046 GCA_021821425.1 Pseudomonadota bacterium | reverse complement strand
CGGTCCTCGCCGACAAACTGGGCATTGCCCTGGCTGTCCTTCTTGTACAGGCGGATCACGCCGCGCGGCAGCGGAATGCCGAGGCCGTTGCCTGTGTTGTCGAATTCGACGAACACCCCCACCTTGATTTTTTGCCCCAGTTCAGCGTGCTGACCGGAGTAGTAATAATTCGCGCCTTCGAGCAGGAATTCCTTCTTCACCGGCACCCCCGCGGCGGCCATCAGCGCCACCTGCTTGGTCTGGTTTTCCGCCAGCGTGGTGGGGCGCTGCAGCGTGTAGAGGTGATATTCGAACAGCGATTCCTGCTGCATCTCGGCAGCATCGGCAACCTTGGCCGCCATCGTCGCCAGTTCGCGCGGCTGCGCCTCGCGCACCCGGTTGAGATCGCCTGCCACCAACTGAAGGCGGGCGTTGGGATAGGCCGCGCCGCTCTGGTTGGTCAGCGTCACCCAGCCGTTCAGGTCGAGCCGGTCGTCGCTGGCATTCAGCTCGGCCACATAGTCGGCGCGCCACGACAGGCCGCCGGTCAAGTAGGACAGCTCCAGGTTCTGCAGGCCGGCCGCCGGATTGACCAGCGAGATTACCAGCGTGGGTTTGTCGCGCAGGGTGTCGGGCACGCCGGAAAACGCCAGCCGGCCCGGCACGCCGGTTTCGACGCGGTCGGCGAACTGGAGCACCACGCCGCCGTTGGTCGCCAGCACGGTGGCGGCCTCGCGGGTCTCCGCGCCGGTGGCGGGATTCACCCGGATCACCGCGATTTCGCGTCCGATGTATTTTTCAAGCAATTTTTCCGGCGTCAGCAGATCGAAGTCGAAGTTCTGTTCCAGCAGCCGAAAGCCGGCGGGATTCGACAGGTTGCGCAGCTGGGCCGTTTCGGGGCGCATCCGCGCCGACACCTCGCGCCACGCCAGCAGGCTGGCGTCGCGCGGAAGGCGCACCCGACGCGTATCCTTCACCAGCGCCAGATCGTCGTTGTAGATCGTGACCGCCACGCTCTGCTGATCGGATGCAGTGCTGACCACTTCGTCGCGCGGTGCTGCCCAACTGGAGAAGGACGCGGCGAACAGCCCGACGAGAATCGGGGTCAACAGGGTGTGCTTGTTCATGAGGGCTCCTGACCTGACAATAATTGAATATTCAAGATGACGGATACGTGCCCAAAAATGACGCTCGGCGCTAGAATGATCGTACCATCCTCGCAGGAATCACCATGAGCTCAGACGATCCCCGTCCTTCGCAAATCGCCGGCGGCGGCATCAACACCGGGGAAGCGGAGCAGCCCGTGGTGGTCACGCAAATGCTGGGCATCGACAACAACAGCCCGGCCCGCGAGGATACGCTGCGGGCACGCTTCCTGTCGTTCGACCCGCTGTTCGACTCAGCCTCCAATCTGGTGGCGCATCAGCTGGTATTGCGCGGTCGCGCCGCGCCCGCCGACGCGCCGGCCGAGCTGCGCCAGATGGAAGAGGACATGCTGCTGACCGGGCTCTATTCCCTGACCCAGGGCGGCCTGAGCGGCAAGTTTCCGCTGCTGGTTCGAATCAGCGCCGGTGTGCTGTTCAGCGACGTGCCACGGCAGATCAATCATCGCCAGGTCATCTGGAGCGTGGACATCGACAACGAGCAGCACCTCGGTCGCGCGCTGGCCCTGCAGGATGCCGGCCTGACCTTCTGCCCCACGCTGAACCGCCGCAATGCGGTCGTGCAGGAAAGCGCGGGGGCCTGGCGCTACCTGAACTACCATGCCGACGAGACACCGCCCAAGGTGTCCGCCCGCCTGATCGTGGACGGGGTTCAGCACGCCCAAACCCAGGCCCGCTGGCCCGACAACGCCTGGTTCAAGGGCAGCTTCTTTTCGGGCGACACCCAGCCCCCGGCCGAAATCATCACCCATGATCACGCCGTGCAGCTGGATCTGCTGGCCATCGCTTTGCGCGAATCGCCCGATACCCTGGTGCAGTTCTTCCGCCTCAACCCCGACATGGCGCCGCGCCTCCTCGCCATCGCCAATTCGTCGGCGGGCGGCCTCAGCCGGCCCGCCGAATCGGCCGCGCACGCGTTGGTGATGCTGGGGTCGCAGCGCGCCAGCCGGATCGCCGCGCTGCTGGCGCTGGCCGGCAAGACGCCGACCGACGCCAGCCGCCACTATGCCGTTACCGCCCTCACGCGCGCACTCTTCATGGGCAAGGTGACCCGGCTGGGTTCGGCGTCGGACAATGCCGCCGCCGCGTTCGAAATCGGCCTGCTGTCGATTGCGCCGCATGCGCTGGCGCTGCCGATGGAAACCCTGATCCGCCGGCTGGGCCTGTCGGCGACCAGCGCCCGCGCGCTGAGCGCCCATCCCTCCCCCGAAGGCGCGATGCTGCAGCTGACTTACGCTTGCGAGAACAACGACGTGGACACGCTGACCCGGCACGCCCGGCAGCTCGAACTTCCGATGCACCAGATCTCGGTGGCCTACCTCGACGCCATGATCGCGGCCTCGGCGCTCGACGCAGCCCTGCATTGAGCGCGTAAAATGGCGGTTTTTTCCCGCCATCGCGCCATGCACCCCACCCTGGTTTTCGACATTGAAACAATCCCCGACCTCGCCGGCTTCGCCGCCGTCAACGGCATCGACGAAGCGGGGTTGCCCGCGGGCGAACTCGCCGAAATGGCGCTGCTCGCCCGCCGCCAGAAAACCGGCAGCGACTTCATGCCGCACCATCTGCACCGCATCGTCGCGATTTCCTGCACCCTACGAAGCGGCGACCAGCTCAAGGTCTGGTCGCTCGGCGAGCCCGACAGCAGCGAAGCCGAGCTGATCCAGCGCTTCTACGACGGCATCGAGCGCTACACTCCGCAACTCGTCTCGTGGAACGGCGGCGGCTTCGACCTGCCGGTCCTGCATTACCGCGCGCTGATTCATGGCGTGGCAGCCGCGCGCTACTGGGACTGGGGCGACGACGACAAGGAGTTCAAGTGGAACAGCTATCTGGGGCGCTACCACACCCGTCACCTTGATCTGATGGACGTACTGGCGATGTATCAGCCGCGCGCCAACGCGCCGCTCGACCAGATGGCCAGGCTGTGCGGTTTTCCTGGCAAGCTGGGAATGGACGGCTCGAAGGTGCTCGAGACCTTCCAGCAAGGGGAAATCGACGCCATCCGCAATTACTGCGAAACCGACGTGATGAACACCTGGCTGGTCTACCTGCGCTTCCAGAAAATGCGCGGTACGCTCACTGAGGCGGCCTACGCCGCCGAGATCGAACTTGCGCGCAGCACAGTGCAGGCCCACCCTGCTCCGCACTGGCAGGAATTTCTGGCGGCCTGGAAATGAGCCTGGTGGTCGATATCCTGTCCCTCGATCATGAGGGACACGGCGTCGCGCGCGTCGACGGCAAGGTGACCTTCGTCGACGGTGCGCTGCCCGGCGAACGCGCCGAAATCACCATTTACCGCAAGCATGCCAAGTACAACTCGGCCAACGCCGTCGCCATCCTCCGGGCCAGCGCGCAGCGCACCGAGCCGCGCTGCAAATACTTCGGCCGCTGCGGCGGCTGCTCGATGCAGCACCTGGAAGCCAGCGCACAGGTGGCCGCCAAGCAGCGCGTGCTGGAAGACAACCTCGCCCGCATCGGCAAGGTCGAACCCGAGGTGATGCTGTCCGCGCTGCACGGTCCGAGCTGGGGCTATCGCACGCGCGCCCGGCTGTCGGCACGCTGGGTCGACAAGAAAGGCGGCGGGCTGGTCGGCTTTCGCGAAAAGCGTTCCAGCTACATCGCCGACATGGCGAGCTGCGAAGTCCTCACCCCAGACGTCTCGGCGCTGATCCAGCCGCTGCGCGACCTGATGGGCATGCTGTCGAACGCCGACCGCATTCCGCAGATCGAGGTGGCCGTCGGCGAGCACGTCACTGTGCTGGTGTTCCGCCTGCTCGAACCCTGGACCGACGACGATGCCGCCCGCGTGCGGGCGTTTGCCGACACGCACCAGGTGCAGGTGTGGGAACAGGCCAAGGGCCCCGACACCGTGCGCCCGTTCTGGCCTGACATTGCGCCCGAACTCAGCTACAGCCTGCCGGAATTCGGCCTGGTGATGCCGTTCCGGCCCACCGACTTCACCCAGGTCAACGTGGCCATCAACCGCGCGCTGGTCAGCCGCGCGATGCGGCTGCTGGATCCGCAGCCGGGTGAGCGCATCGCGGACCTGTTCTGCGGCCTGGGCAACTTCACCCTGCCGATCGCCAAGCGCGGCGCCGACGTGGTCGGCATCGAAGGCAGCGCCGAGCTGGTCGCCCGGGCGCGCGAAAACGCGCTGCACAACCACCTGCCCAACGCCCGCTTCGCGGTCGACAACCTGTTCGAGATGACACCGGAGAAATTCGCCGCGCTCGGGCGCTTCGACAAGCTGCTGATCGACCCGCCGCGTTCCGGCGCGATCGAGGTTGTCAAATCGCTTCCCGGCTGTTCTGAATCAGAAAACGAGGGCGGACCCGCACGCATCGTTTACGTTTCGTGCGACCCCGCCACGCTGGCGCGCGACGCCGAAGTGCTGGTGCACGTCAAGGGCTACCGGCTGATGGCCGCCGGCGTCGCCAACATGTTCCCGCACACCGCGCATGTGGAGTCGATCGCGCTTTTCGAGCGCTAATCCTTTAAACTCCCGGTCTTTAGCCCCTAGCCCTAGATCCCAGCCCTAACATGGCCCTCATCGTACAAAAATACGGCGGCACCTCGGTCGCCAACGTCGAACGCATCCGCGCCGTGGCGGAACGCGTCGCCAAATTCAAAATGCTCGGTCACCAGGTGGTGGTGGTGCTCTCCGCCATGTCGGGCGAGACCAACCGCCTGATCGCGCTGGCCAAGCAGATCCAGGCAACCCCCGATCCGCGCGAGCTCGACATGATGGTGTCGACCGGCGAGCAGGTCACGATTGCGCTACTGGCGATGGCGCTGAAGGATCTGGGCCTGAAGGCCAGGAGCTACACCGGCGCGCAGGTACGCATCCTCACCGACGCCGCCTACACCAAGGCACGCATCCTCAGCATCGACGAAGCCCGGATGCGGGCCGATCTGGATGCCGGCCACGTGGTCGTGGTCGCCGGCTTCCAGGGCGTCGACGAGCAGGGCAACATCACCACGCTGGGCCGCGGCGGTTCGGACACCACTGGCGTGGCGTTGGCCGCGGCGCTGAAGGCCGACGAGTGCCAGATCTACACCGACGTCGACGGCGTCTACACCACCGACCCGCGCATCGTGCCCGAAGCGCGCCG
>JAKACL010000057.1:0-7779 GCA_021821425.1 Pseudomonadota bacterium | reverse complement strand
ATCACTTTCGAGGAAATGCTCGAAATGGCGAGCCTGGGCTCCAAGGTGCTGCAAATCCGCTCGGTCGAATTCGCCGGCAAGTACAAAGTCAAACTCCGCGTGCTGTCCAGCTTTCAGGACGAAGGCGACGGCACGCTCATCACCTTCGAGGAAAACAACATCATGGAACAAGCCGTCGTTTCCGGCATCGCCTTCAATCGCGACGAAGCCAAGATCACCGTGGTCGGCGTGCCCGACCATCCCGGCATCGCCTACCAGATCCTCGGCCCGGTCGCCGACGCCAACGTCGACGTCGACATGATCGTGCAGAACGTCGGCCACGAAAACACCACCGACTTCACCTTCACCGTGCACCGCAACGACTTTGCGAAGGCAATGGAGATCGTCAAGGCGACGGCGGCCAGCATCGGCGCGCGCGAAGTTACCGGCGACGACAAGATCGCCAAGGTCTCCATCGTCGGCGTCGGCATGCGCTCGCACGTCGGCATCGCGCGCAAGATGTTCGAGACCCTGTCGAAGGAAAACATCAACCTGCAGATGATTTCCACATCGGAAATCAAGATCTCGGTGGTGGTGGAAGACAAGTACATGGAACTCGCGGTGCGCGCGCTGCACCAGGCCTTCGAACTCGACAAGGCCAGCGCCTGACGGTCGCCCAGCCAGGCGACAGCGGGTAAGCATGAGGCCCGTCTATTTCCTGCTCGCCTGGCTCTTCTTCGCATTGGGTACGCTCGGCATGTTCGTGCCCGGTCTGCCCACCGTTCCCTTCATGCTGCTTGCCCTGTGGGCATTCTCGAAATCCTCAAAACGGTTTCACCACTGGCTGTACACGCACCGTGTATTCGGCCCCTCGCTGCAACAATGGCAGGCGCATCGCGTCATCCCCCTGAAAGCCAAGATCGTTTCGCTGCTGAGCATGGCACTCAGCATGGCCTACATGGCCCTGTACGCGAACACGCCGATCTGGCTGCTGTTCGCCACCGCAGCCGTCATGGCCTACGGCGTCTGGTTCGTTCTCAGCCACCCTTCAAAACCGCCCGCGTAAACGTCAAGGTGGCGTCTGAGGCGCGCTTCCGCTACAATGCGCGGCGGTTCGGAGACGTGGCCGAGTGGTTGAAGGTACTCCCCTGCTAAGGGAGCATACGGGCTTAAACCTGTATCGAGGGTTCGAATCCCTCCGTCTCCGCCAAATCGAATCATGCTTGTCGCATCTGCCATCGAAGCAAAAAAATGCGTATAATGCGCAACCTTCAAAGCGCCCGTAGCTCAGCTGGATAGAGTACTTGGCTACGAACCAAGGGGTCAGGAGTTCGAATCTCTTCGGGCGCACCAAACAAGACAAGGGGTTGGCTCAGGCCAGCCCCTTTTCCATTTCCGGCACACGCGATCAGGACGGCCGGTAGGTCTGCAGAAACTGCGTCATGTCCTCGGCCGGCAGCGGCCGGCTGATCAGATAGCCCTGAATCACGTCGCACTGCAGCGAATGCAGATAGCGCGCCTGTGCGTCCTCCTCGACGCCCTCGGCAATGACTTCCAGACCCAGGCTGTGGCCGAGCGCAATGACGGCCTTGACGATGGAGGCATTGCCGCTGTTGGTCGTCACGTCACGCACGAAGGACAAGTCGATTTTCAGCTTGTGCACCTTGAGTTGCTGCAGATAGGCCAGCGAGGAATAGCCGGTCCCGAAATCGTCGATCGACAGGCGCACGCCCAGCGCCTTGAGTTCCGACAGCGTCTTGAAGGACTGGTCGCGGTCCGCCAGCACGAAGCTCTCGGTGATTTCCAGTTCGAGCTGCTCCGGGGCAATCCCCGACACCTGCAGCGCGTCCCTGACCGAATTGAGCAGGTGGCCCCGGTTCAACTGAACGGCCGAGACGTTCACCGCCGTCTGCCGGGGCAGGCCAGCCGCATGGTCGACGATGATGTAGACCTCGTCGCCGCCGATGCGGGCGATTTCGCTGTTGTCCGGCAACAGGCCTTACGTCGATCAGCAGTTCCAGCACGCCGTCGAAGCCGAATTCGATATGCTCGATCTCCAGCTTGCCGGCGTCCGCCCCGCCCATGCCCGCACGCCATTGCCAGGCCGCGATGGCCAGCACGATGACGATCACTGCAAGCAGCAGGAGACGGGTGGGTTTCAAGTCAACTCATGTTCTTATCCGTTGCGGCCGAATATAACCTTATTTGAAAACCCGCGCGTGCTTCAGCTGGCAGCCAGCCCCTGCTGCATGAAATTGCCGAAATTTTTGGCATACTCCCCGGACCCGAACCGGGAGTGCCCAACCTTCCTGCGAATGCGCGAAATCCCCGTTTCGTTCGGACATGACGGGCTGCGTACGCCACCCTATTAAAGAAGCCGGCCCAAAAACCGTTAAATGCGCATCCGTATTGATTATCAGAGCGGCAAGCCCCACTTGCCCACAGTCACTTGAACAACACGACAGGGACCGAAAAGACGTTGGATGCCGCCTCGCCCGCCGGCGCACCCGACACGCTGCTCGAATGTCTGCTCGTGGTGGTGCAGGCGCACGGGGGTACCCTGAGCCGTCAGGCGGCCATCGACGGGCTGCCGCTGGTCGACAATCGCCTCACCCCGTCCCTCTTCCGCCGCGCCGCCAAACGGGCCGGCTTTGCCAGCAATGTGGTGAAGAAACCCCTCGACGCGCTCAACATCGCCCTGTTTCCCGCCGTGCTGCTGCTCGACGGCGAGGAAGCCTGCGTGCTGCAGGGCTGGCAGGACGACGGCCGGACCGCCCGCCTGATCTTTCCCGAACTGGGAGAAGCCGAGGCTCTGCTGCCCCGCGACGAGCTGGCGGCCCGCTATTCCGGCCACGCGATCCTGGCGCGGCCGGAGTTCCGTTTCGATGCGCGCACCCCGGAAGTCGGCCGCGTCAAACATCGCCACTGGTTCTGGGGCACGCTGGCCGACAACACGCCGCTGTACCGCGACGTGCTGCTGGCGGCATTCATGATCAACGTGTTCGCCGTGGCACTGCCGCTGTTCACGATGAACGTGTACGACCGCGTGGTGCCCAATCACGCGATCGAGACCCTGTGGATGCTGGCGGGCGGCCTGGTGATCGTGCTGGTCGCGGACCTGGTGCTGCGCACCATGCGCGGCTATTTTCTCGACCTGGCCAGCAGCCGGGTCGATGTGCGGCTGTCCGCCTACATCATGGAACGCGTGCTGGGCCTGCGTCTGGAAAACCGGCCGCTCTCCGCCGGCTCGTTCGCTGCCAACCTGCGGTCCTTCGAGACGATCCGCGACTTCATCACCTCGGCCACGGTGACGGCCTTCATCGACCTGCCGTTTGCGCTGATTTTCCTCGTGGTCATCGGCTGGATCGGCTGGCCGCTGATCCTGCCCATTCTGTTCGGCATCCTGCTGGTGATGGCCTATGCCCTGACCGTGCACAGCAAGATGCACGAGC
The DNA here is from genome assembly GCA_021821425.1 of Pseudomonadota bacterium. The sequence continues at coordinate 4,348 of JAKACL010000057.1, read as the reverse complement.
TGTCTGAAACCACCTACCGCGCCAGCGCGATGCGCAACGCGACGCTGGTCGAAAGCCTGGTCGGCCTCGAAGCGATCAAGGCGCTCGGTGCCGAAAGCGTGATGCAGCGCAAGTGGGAAACGAGCGCGGCGTTCCTGTCGCGCGTCGGCGCGCAGTTGCGGCTGCTGTCGTCGTCCACCATCAACGGCGCGATGTGGGCCCAGCAACTGGTCAACGTGATGGTCGTGGTGGTAGGCGTGTACCTGATTGCGGACGGCAATCTGACGCTCGGCGGACTCATCGCCAGCACCATGCTGGCGTCGCGCGCAATGGCGCCGGTCGGCCAGATAGCCGGCCTGCTCACCCAGTATCACAACGCGGCGACTGCGCTGAAGTCGCTGGACGACATCCTGCAGCAGCCAGTCGAGCGGCCGGCCGACTCCAATTTCGTGACCCGCCGGCATTTCAGCGGCGAGATCGAGTTCAAGGATGTCGACTTCAACTACCCCGGCCAGGACCATGCCGCACTGCGCAACGTCTCGCTGAAGATCCGCGCCGGCGAGCACGTGGCGATCCTCGGCCGCGTCGGCTCCGGCAAGACCACGCTGGAAAAGCTCATTCTCGGCCTGTACCAGCCCACCTCGGGCGCGGTGCTGGTGGATGGCGCCGACCTGCGCCAGCTCGATCCGGCCGAACTGCGCCGCAACATCGGCTACGTGCCGCAGGACGTGATGCTGTTCTACGGCAGCCTGCGCGACAATCTGACCATCTCCGCACCGACCGCCGACGATGCCGCCGTGCTGCGGGCCGCGCAGGTGGGTGGCCTGCTCGAATTCGTCAACAGCCACCCCCGGGGCTTCGACATGACCGTGGGCGAACGCGGCGAGTCGCTGTCCGGCGGCCAGCGCCAGGCGGTCGCCATCGCGCGCGCCACCATCAACGACCCGCCGATCCTGCTGATGGACGAGCCGACCGGCTCGATGGACCATTCCAGCGAAGAGGACATCAAGCAGCAGCTGCGCAGCTTTGCCACCGGCAAGACGCTGCTGGTGGTGACGCACCGCACCTCGCTGCTGGACCTGGTCGACCGCATCATCGTGATCGACGGCGGCAAGGTCGTGGCGGACGGTCCCAAGGCACAGGTGGTCGAGGCGTTGCGCCAGGGCCGCATCGGGAAAGCCGCATGAAAGCCGGGCTGTTCGCCTCCATCGCACGCTTTGCCGACAGTTCGGCAGGCTGGTCCAAACATGCGCGGCCGCTGCTGGACCGCCTGTTTGCCCGCTGGATTCCGCCGCGACCGGACGCATCGCTCGGTTGGGCGGCCGATGCCGACTGGGCGCGAATGGATCAGGAACCTTTGCGCGCACGCTATCTGCTGCGTTTTATCGGCGTGCTTCTGCTGCTGCTGGTGCTGTGGGCCGCGTTTGCCACGGTGGACGAAGTCACGCGCGGAACCGGCAAGGTCATTCCTTCGCGCCAGGTACAGGTGGTGCAGGCGGTCGACGGCGGCGTGATCGCGGAAATCCTGGTGCGCGAAGGCCAGGCGGTCGAAGCGGGCCAGCTGCTGTTCCGCATCGACAAGACGCGCTTCGTTTCCTCGCTGCGCGAAAACCGCGTCCAGTATCTCGCGCTCCTGGCCAAGGCCGCACGCCTGCGCGCGCTGGCGGAAAACACGCCGTTCCAACTGCCGCCCGAAGTCATGCAGGAAGACCCCAATCTGGTGGAGGAGGAGCGCAGCATGTACGACGCGCGCCGCCGCGAGCTGGAGGCTCAGATCGGCATTGCGCGCCAGCAGCTGGCGCAGCGCCAGCAGGAGCTGGTCGAGGTGCGCTCGCGGCGCGAGCAGGCGGCGCAAGCCTACGACCTCACCGCCCGCGAACTGACGATGACCCGGCCGCTGGCGGCGTCCGGGGCGGTTTCGGACGTGGAACTGCTACGGCTCGAGCGCGACGTCAGCCGCTACCGCGGCGAACGCGACCAGGCGGCCGCCCAGATCGTGCGCCTGCAGTCCGCCATTTCGGAAGCGTCTCGCAAGGTGCAGGAGCAGGAGATCACCTTCCGCAACGAGATGCGCAACGAACTGGGCGAGACCGTGGCCAAGCTCAACAGCCTGTCCGAAGGCAGCACGGCGCTGTCCGACCGCGTCGAGCAGGCCAGCGTCAAGTCGCCGGTCAAGGGCACCGTCAAACGCCTGCTGGTCACCACCGTGGGCGGCGTGCTGCAGCCGGGCAAGGAAATCGTGGAAATCGTGCCGACCGACGACGCTCTGCTGCTGGAGACGAAAATCCTGCCCAAAGACATCGCCTTCCTGTGGCCGGGACAAAAGGCGACGGTGCGCTTTTCCGCCTATGATTTCGCGATCTACGGCGGACTGGAAGCGGTGATCGACCAGATTGCCGCCGACACCGTCACCGACGAGGAAGGCAATGCCTTCTACCTGGTGAGGGTGCGGACCCTTAAACCCTCGCTGGGCAAGGACATGCCGATCCTCCCCGGGATGGTCGCCGAAGTGGATATCATGACCGGCCGCAAGAGCGTGCTGGCCTATCTGTTGAAGCCCGTGATCCGTGCCAAGACCCATGCCTTTACGGAACGCTAGCCGGATGACACGCCAGATCTTCGTCACCGCGCGGCCGCAGCCGATTCCCCGCTGGCTGGAAGCGTTCCCCGATGCCGTGCTGCTAAGCGACGCGGGCGGGCAGATCGATCCTGCCCCGCTGGCAGACGCCGCCGTGATCTGGCTGCATGTCGCCGGCAACCGTCATGCCGCCGCCGCCTCGGTCCGTGGAGTCCGCACCGCGGCACCGCATGCACCCGTCGTGGTGCTGTCGAACGTGCCCGAAGACGATCAAGGCCTCGCGGTCCTGGCCGCGGGGGCCTCCGGCTATTGCAGTGCGCTGACGCTGCCCTCTGTGCTGCGCCAGGTGGCCGGGGTCGTCGAACATGGCGGCTTGTGGGTCGGCCCGCGCCTGATGCAACGCCTGATGCAGGGCCTTGCCATGCGCGGCAGTGCCGCCCCGGACGTCTCGCTCGACCTGCTGAGCCAGCGCGAACGCCAGGTGGCCGTGGCCGTGGCGCGCGGCTCGACCAACAAGGAAATCGCCCGTGCGATGAACATCACCGAGCGAACCGTCAAGGCGCATTTGAGCGCGGCCTTCGAGAAACTCGGCGTACGCGACCGCATGCAGCTCGCGCTGCTCGTCAACGGTGTCGAGGACTCGACACCCGCCCCCCTGAAAAAATCCGCCTGACCTGTACCTCAGTCCAATACGGAAACCGGAGCGTCTGCCGTTAACTCTTGCAGACGTGCCTGAATGGGCACCCAAACCCTATTGAACAAAGGTTGGCAGATGGACACAAACGTTTCGACCCCTCAGGCAGTTGCCACGGTTATTGCCGTCGAAGGACAGGCATTTGCCCGCGACACCGCAGGCCAGATGCGTCCCCTGCGGGCCGGCGATGTCCTGCGCGAAGGCGACAGCGTCGTCACCATGCCGGGCGGCCAGGTCCAGCTCGCCTTCCTTGACGGCAAACTGCTCACCCTGCTCCCCGACGAAACTTTCCAGTTCAGCGCCGAAACAGCGCCGACCTCGCGTCCCGACGTGGCCGAGGCCTCGCTGCCGGCCGGCGAGGCCGAGCGCATCATCCAGGCACTCGAGCGCGGCGAGGACATCGACGCCCAGCTCGAAGAGACCGCGGCCGGTCTGGACGGCGGCGCCGACAACGCCGGCAGCGACTTCGTCCGCCTGCTGCGGATCGCGGAAGGCACGAGTTCGACCGCGTTTAACTTTGCACCTGGCGCAGGCGCTGGAGACATCGCAGGCATCGAGAACGGCTCCGCAAACGCGCAGGCAGGGGCTGCCACTACGCCTCCGCAGCCTGCGGCCGCGCCCGCGAACACGCTGCCTGTAGCCACCCCGGATGTCGTCTCGCTGAACGAAGACGGCAGCCTCAACATCAACGTTCTTGCCAACGACAGCGATGCGGACGGCAACGCGCTCACCGTCATTGCCGCCACCGCCGCCCACGGTACCGTGACGCTGAACCCTGACGGCACTCTCACCTATACGCCCAATCCGGATTACAACGGCCCGGACAGCATTGCCTACACGATCAGCGACGGCCAGGGCGGCACCGCCAGCACCAGCGTCAGCGTGACGGTCAATCCGGTCAACGATCTCGCGCTCATCGGCGGTCAGGACAACGGCACGGTGACGGAAGACACCACCCTCACCACCTCCGGCACGCTCACCGTGGCCGATCCCGATGCCGGCCAGTCGGCATTCCAGCCGCAATCCGCTTCAGGCACCTACGGCACCTTCACCCTCAACGCCGCAGGCGCCTGGACCTATACCCTCAACAACAATGA
>JAKACL010000056.1 GCA_021821425.1 Pseudomonadota bacterium | reverse complement strand
TGCGGGTCATTGTTCGGATTCCGTCTCAAATAGTTGATTCAAGGCGCGCGCGGCGGCGCGGATGTCGGCTGCATCGAACAGCGCCGACAGCACGGCCAGGCTGTCGGCGCCGGCATCGAGCAGCGGCGGTGCATTGGCGGGCGTGATACCGCCGATGGCGACGATCGGCAGCCGTAGCGCACGGGCCGCTTCGTGCAGCAGGGCGACGTCGGCGCGCGCCGCCTGTGGCTTGGTCGGCGACGTGAAAAAACTGCCGAAGGCGACATAGTCGGCGCCGGCGGCCTCTGCGGCGTGTGCCTGCGCCAGATCCTGGTAGCACGAGGCGCCGATGATTTTGCCCTTGCCGAGGATGATGCGCGCCTCGCGCACGCTGCCGTCGTCGCGGCCCAGGTGTACGCCGTCGGCGTCACACAGGTCGGCCAGCCGCAGATCGTCGTTGACGATCAGCGGCACGCCGAATTGGCGGCACAGCATGACCAGCTCGCTCGCCTGTTCGTGGCGGCGGGCGACGTCGCCCGACTTGTCGCGGTATTGCACCGCGGCAACGCCGCCGGTCAATGCCGCTTCGACCTGCGTCAGCAGCTGTTCGGTGTCGGCGGTTTCGGGGGTGATGGCGTAGAGGCCACCCGGAAAATCAGGCATGTTTGAAATCAGGTAGGGCGGAAATTCAAATTCAAATAATGAGACATTCAGGTCCCGCGCTCACGCGTTGCCCTCGGTCTGGGTCCCCTGTGCCCAGAAGAAACGTTCCGGGATGTATTGCCCCATGCCGGGCCGGAATGCGGCCTTGAGCGTTTCATAGGTGAAATTCTGCGCTTCGCGCACCGCGGCCGGCATGTCCTGGCCATAGGCAAGCGCGGCGGCAATCGACGAGGCCAGCGTGCAGCCCGAACCGTGATAGCTGCCGGGCAGACGGTCCCAGGCGTCGGTCTGCACATGGCCGTTGGCGTCGTACAGGCTGTTCAGCACGCGCGGGGTGTTTTCATGGGTGCCGGTGATCAACACGTATTCGCAACCGAGATCTGTCAGGTGCCGGGCGCAGGCGGCCAGATCCATGTCGTCCTCGTCCGATTCGAACAACGCCAGCCGCCGTGCTTCGTGGCTGTTGGGCGTGAGAATGCTGGTCTGCGGGATCAGCATATCGCGCATGGCGGCGATCATGTCGTCGGTGGCGAGCTCGTCGCCGCGCCCCGACGCCAGCACCGGGTCGAGAATGACCGGAATGTCCGGATAGTCGGCGAGGATTTCGGCAATGACCGCGATCGACTCGGGACTGCCCAGCATGCCCAGTTTGAACGCGGCGACGGGCACGTCTTCCAGCAGCATGCGCGCCTGGTCGCCCACCCATTCGGCGTCGATCACCAGGATTTCCTCGACGCCTGCGGTGTCCTGCACGGTGATCGCGGTGATCACCGACAGCGGATGGCAACCCATGCTGGCCAGCGTCAGCAGGTCGGCCTGGATGCCGGCGCCACCGGTCGGGTCGGACGCGGCGAAGCTGAGCACCAGCGGCGGCGTGGGTTGGGGGGTGAAAATAGGCGGCATGGCGTCACTGCTTTAGAATCGAGCCCTGATTTTAGCCGATTCCATTCATTGCCATGCCCGACGCCCCTGAATACAAAAGCTGGATGTGCCTGATCTGCGGCTACATCTATCACGAGGAAGCCGGCGCCCCGGACGACGGCATTCCGCCCGGCACCCGCTGGGAAGACGTGCCGATCAACTGGACCTGTCCGGATTGCGGCGCCCGCAAGGACGATTTCGAGATGGTGGCCTTGTAAGCCCCTGCTTGCCCAATTGAGCGTTTGTCTCTAGAATCGCGACCGCCCCATGGGCTACCCTGTCAATAGTACGGTCAGACTGGTGTGATAGGGGTCATTATAATCAGGAGACAACAATGATTTTGCGGAGCATAACGACGTGGGCGCTGCTCGTTTTTTCGACGGGCGCATGGGCGGTTTCCCCTTATATCCAGGGCGATGCGGTGCCGGCAGGGACGGTTCAGGCGGTCGCGAGCGCGGTCGAGGCCAAGCTCAAAAACGCCGGCTTCAAGGTGGTGGGCAAGTATTTCCCCAAGGACCTGGCGGGCCATGGCGTGGTGGTGGCCACCGATGACGCCATGCTGCGCGAAGTCGGCGCGACCGGCGGCTACGCGGTGCTGGGCGCGGCGATTCGCGTCGGGGTGAAGGCCAACGGCAGCGTGGCCTACACCAATCCGGATTACTGGTCCCGTGCCTATCTCCGCCGCGATTTCGACAAGCGCGAGGCGGCCGTCAAGGCGGTGCAGGAACGCCTGAAGGACGCGCTGGGCGCAGGCAAGCCGCAGGGTGGCGACGAACCGCCCGCCAATCTTGCCAGCTACCGCTACATGATCGGCATGGAACGCGTCGATTCGCCAAAAAACAAGCTGGCCGAGTACGACAGCTTCAACGCCGCGGTGAAGGTCGTCCGCGACAACCTGGCCAAGGGCGTCGGCAAGACCAGCAAGGTCTATGAAATCGTCATGCCGGACCGCAAACTGGCCGTGTTCGGCGTGGCCATGAACGACGGCCCCAACAGCGACGGCGAATGGCTGAAAAAGATCGAGATGCAGGACAACGTCGCCGGCCTGCCGTACGAGGTGTACGTGGTGGGCAACCAGGTGGGCGCCCCGCACGGCCGTTTCCGTATCGCGCTGGCCTTCCCGGACGTGGGGATGGGCCAGTTCATGCGCATTTCGTCGCTGCCGAACGTCATCATCGAGACCATGAGCGCGGTCGCCGGCGCGGACAAGAAATCGACCGCCGACGCCTGGCAGTAATCACGCTGTTCGGGTGCGAATCAGGGGCGCGGCTTCGGCCGCGCCCTTTTTTATTGCGTGAGCTCCGCAGCCCCCGCCACTAAAGAAGCTCCGGCTGCTGCCGTAATGGTATCCACGCAGGGGGTGCGGCAGGTGTCGCACGCCCCGGGAACTGGTGGAGGGACGTGTGGACAACGAAGCATTGAAAGGCGTGAAGGTGATGGTCATCGACGACAGCAACACCATTCGTCGCAGCGCGGAAATCTTCCTGAATCAGGCGGGCTGCGAGGTCATCCTGGCGCAGGATGGCTTCGATGCGCTGTCGAAAATCACCGACCACGACCCGGATGTGGTGTTTGTCGACATCATGATGCCGCGTCTCGACGGCTACCAGACCTGTTCGCTGATCAAGCGCAATGCCAAATATCGCACCACGCCGGTGATCATGCTGTCGTCCAAGGATGGCCTGTTCGACCGTGCACGCGGCCGCATGGTGGGGTCGGACGAATATCTGACCAAGCCGTTTACCAAAGATACGCTGCTGACGGCGGTGCGCGAGCACGCCTGTTCCAGGGCATGACTGTTTTTCAAGGAGTGTAGATTATGGCGATCAGCCGAATTCTGGTTGTGGATGATTCCCCCACCGAACGTTTTTTCCTGTCCGAACTGCTGGTCAAGAACGGCTATCTGGTCAGCATGGCCGAAAGCGGCGAAGAAGCTGTCGCACAGGCCAAGCAGACCCTGCCCGACCTGATCGTGATGGACGTCGTGATGCCGGGCATGAACGGCTATCAGGCGACCCGCATGATCACCAAGGAAGAGGCGACCAAGCATATCCCGGTCATCATGTGCACCACCAAGGGCCAGGAAACCGACAAGGTCTGGGGCATGCGCCAGGGCGCCAAGGCCTATCTGGTGAAGCCGATCAAGCCGGATGACCTGCTGTCGCAAATCAAGGCGCTGGGCTGAGCGGACCGAAATGGCCAAGAAATTCAACCTGCGCGAATTCCAGACCACGCTTTCGCAGCAATTGCAGGCTGCGGCCAGCCGCGACAACAGCGGTTCCCGTCTGGGATTTCAGGTCGGGAACGATAACTGGCTGGTGAGCCTGTCGGACACCGAGGAGGTGATCCCGGTGCCGACCCTCGTCAGGGTGCCCGGCGCATGCCGCTGGTTTCGCGGCGTCACCAATATTCGCGGCAATCTGTACGCGGTGAGCGATTTTTCCGATTTCATGGGCCAGGGCGTGACGCCCGACCATGCGGATTGCCGGCTGCTGATTCCGCACCACGATTTCGGCATGAATGCGGCACTGCTGGTGCGCTGCACATTGGGGCTGAAGAACATCAGCCGCTTCCAGCCGCGCGGCGATCGGGTGGCGCAGCATCCTTGGGCGGCCCGTCATTACTCGGACGAGGCGGGCGCCGACTGGTGCGACATGGATTTCTCGAAACTGCTCGGCGATGCCGAGTTTCTCAAGGTCGAAGCACAGTTCGGCACAGAAGGATATTGAAAACCGGCGCACGCGTGCGTCGACGAGTGGAGGATTGAAGGAGCATGAACATGGCGATAACGATGGGTGGTCTCAAGGGACTGGCTGGTCGCATGACCGAAAAGGTCACGGGCAAAAAGGGCGGCGCACATACCGCCATGATCATGGAGAGCGTGCGCAAGCTGGCCGACACCGAGCCCGGCAAGGCCCCGCTGATCGGACATCTGCCGGTAGAAAAGCAATACCTGTATGCCGGCGGCGCCCTCATCGTCTCGCTGCTGCTGGCAGCGGGCTTCACCGTCCACAGCCTGATCCAGCTCGACAACCGGACCGACTACGAAGGCCGCGCAGGCGACCTGAAAGTGCTGTCGCAACGGCTGCCGCTGACCGCGCAGCAGTCCGTGCTCGGCAACGCCGCAGCCTTCAAGCGTCTGGCCGAGGGCAAGGCGGCGTTCGAAACCACGCTGACCGGCCTGATCGACGGCGACGGCGACGTGCCCGCATCGAGCGGCGCCGCGCGCGAGACCCTGGACAAGATCAGCGCGAAGTGGAAAGGCTTCGCGCCCCAGGTGGTGCAGATCCTGTCGCAGCAGAAAAATCTGGTCGAGCTGAACGAAAACGTGCGGCGGATTAATGCCCTGTCCATCGACCTGCAGGAAGTGGCCGAACAGCTCGCCAGCCAGCTGGTCGATGCGGGCGCAAGCGTGCGCGAAGTGTCGCGGGCGAACCACCTGGTCATGCTGAGCCAGCGCATGCCGAAAAACGCCAACCTGCTGCTGTCGTCCGATCTGATCGACCCCGAGGTGGTGCTGCAGCTGGAAAAGGACACGACCTCCTTCCGCGACACGGTGCAATCGCTGATGGGCGGTGCGGCCAGCCGCAACGAGGACAGCCTGCTGACCCTGGAAGACCTGGGTGCCAACATGGGCGATATGGTGGAAGCGGTGGGTGAGGTGCTGGCCAATACGCAACCCCTGTTGCAGTCGAAGGTCGCGGCGAACAACCTGTTCGTCGGCAGCGACGCCCTGCTCGACGACACCAACCAGCTGTCGCAAAATTACCAGGCCGTCGGCGGTACCGGCTACCTGCTGGCCGCGCTGTTTGGCGTACTGGCGCTGGTTTCGCTGGTGCTGCTGGGGCTGGTCAACATCAACGAGACCAAGCAGCGCGCACGCAAGAGCGAAGAGGAAAACAGCCGCAACCAGGAAGCGATTCTGCGCCTGATGGACGAACTGGGCGAACTGGCCGAAGGCAACCTCACCATCAACGCCAGCGTGACCGAGGATATCACCGGTGCGGTGGCCGACTCGATCAACTACACGGTGGAGGAATTGCGTACCCTGGTGCGCGGGATCAACAACGCGACCCAGCAGATGGACGATGCGGCGAACCAGGCGGGCCAGGTGTCCGACGCGCTGCAACAGGCCGCACGTCGTCAGACTGAGGAAATCGAGGAAACCTCGTCCGCGGTGGTGAGCCTGGCGCAATCGGTGCAAACCGTGTCGAGCAACGCGGCGGAATCCGCCCGCGTGGCCGAGCAATCGCTGGCGGCTGCCGAAAAGGGCCAGCAGGCGGTGGCGAACGCCATTTCCAGCATGAACGGCCTGCGCGAGCAGATCCAGGAAACCTCGAAACGAATCAAGCGCCTTGGCGAATCCTCCCAGGAGATTGGCGAGATCGTCGAACTGATTTCCGACATTACCGAACAGACCAACGTGCTGGCGCTCAACGCCGCCATTCAGGCCGCATCCGCGGGCGAAGCCGGCCGCGGTTTCTCGGTGGTTGCGGAAGAAGTGCAGCGGCTGGCGGAACGTTCGGCCGATGCGACCAAGCAGATCGCGGCGATCGTGAAGACCATTCAGTCTGACACCCACGATACGGTGGCGGCGATGGAAGTCTCGACCCAGGGCGTGGTCGAGGGTGCCAAGCTGTCCGATGCCGCAGGCCAGACGCTGGCCGAGATCGGTAGCGTGTCGAAAACGCTGGCCGGCCTGATTGCCGACATTTCCTCCGCCACGCAGAGCCAGGCGGAATCGACCGCCAAGGTGGCGGAAACCATGCAGGACATCAAGGCGATTTCGGCGCAGACCAGTACGGGTACGCAGCAGACGGCAGAATCGATTGGCGGCATGAAACAGCTGGCGCAGGATCTGAAGAATTCGGTGTCGGGATTCAAGCTTTCCTGACCGGCCTACCGGACAGGTAGCCGATCTCGGCCTCTGCAATCAACTTCGGGAACAACACAGAATGAGCGCCTTACTCGATTACGACACCGGTCCGCTGAACTGGGTACGCGGCGACATCGACGCCGCCCTGCAGGCTGCCCTCGGGCGCATTCAGGCCTACAGCGCGGATGCCGAGCTGACCAATGCACTGCGCCTGGCGCATGACGACGCACACCAGGCCACCGGCGCGCTGCGCATGGTGGGGCTGGAAGGCGCAGCCACGCTGTCGGCCACGCTTGAGTCCGTGCTGGACGACATCAACGACCATCGCATCGCTGCGGGCGACGACGTCCTGCGCGCGCTGCGCAACGCGATGGAAGGCTTGCAACGCTGGGTCAAGGACTTGGCGGATGGCCGCGGCAGCGGCGAGCTGGCGCTCTTTCCCCTCTACAAGCGCCTGCGCGAACTGCAGGGTGCCGAGCGCATATTCGAAGGCGAACTGTTCTTCCCCGACCTGCGCTCGCGGGCACAAGGCAAGCCCGGCGGCGAAGGCATGGCGCAGGATGCGCTGGCCGCCGAGGTCAAGGCTGCGCGCGGCCAGTTCCAGCGCGGCCTCCTGGCTTTCCTGCGCAACGCCAATGCGGATCAGGGGCTGCAGCGCATGCGCGATGCCCTGGCAGCGATCGAGCGCATCGCGCCGTCGCACGCTTCGCAAACCTTCTGGTGGGCCTGCGTCGGTTTTGTCGACAGCCTGATTGCGCGCGGCGTCGAAGCCGATTTCCATGTCAAGCAACTGCTCGCCCGGGTCGACCTGCAGATGCGTCGCCTGATCGAAGGCTCGCCGCAGGTGGCCGAACGCCTGCTGCGCGACGCCCTGTTCTTCGTCGCGAAAAGCCAGCCCCAGGACGGCCGCGCGGCGGAAGTGCGCTCGACCTTCGGCCTTGACCGCTACCTGCCGGGACGCGGCATGCTCGACCCCGAGGCACTGGCGCGCATGCGTCCGGTGCTGGATGCGTTGCAGACCAGCCTGAAAGGCGCGCACGACAGCTGGCATGCCTATGTCGAGGGCGATGCCGCACAACTGGAACAGTTCCAGACCCACCTGGGGCGGATGCAGCCTCAGGCCCATGCGCTCGATGGCAGCGGACTGGGCAGTCTGCTGGAAGAACTGGGCGGCGCGGCCAGCGCCGCCGCCGGGCGGGAAGGCGATGCGCGCGAACAGATGAATCTGGAAATCGCAGCCACGCTGCTGTCGATGCAGAATGCGGTCGCCCGCGAGGACGTGCTGCACGCCGATTATGCCGTGCGTGCCGGGGCGCAGCAGGCCCGTTTGCGCGCGCTGATCGAAGGCCGCGAAATGCCGGCCAGTGCCGAGGAATCGGCCAACCAGCGTGAAGCGGAACGCGACATGCTGTTGCACATGGCGCAGGAAGTCGGACAGAATCTGCGACAGATGGAAGAGGCGCTGGACGCCTTCTTCCGTGACGCCAACGAGCGCGAGGCCATGGCCAATGTGCCGGCGCTGGCGCAGCAGGCGCAAGGCGCGCTGACCATGCTGGAGCTGCCCGAGGCGGCGACCCTGCTGGCGGCGGCGACGGCCCTTGCGCAACCCTATGCCAGCGAAGGCTACCCCGACGAGGCGACGCAGCAGCGGCTGGCCGACGCATTCTCCAGCCTCGGCCTGTATATCGAGGCGTTCTGCGCCGGACGCAGCGATGCTGTCAGCGTGCTGCGCCCCGCGATGATCGAACTCGGACTGGCTGAGGAAGAGACGGGTTTCGACGACACCATCGAAGCCGGCCTGCCGGCCCGCAAGGCCGCTGTGCGGGCCGACTATCTGGCATGGCGCGACGAGCCCGACGGGGCAGCAAAAAAAAAATTCCTTGATGTTCTGAATGAGCTGGGCCGTGATGCCGAGCTGATCGCCGATGCCCGGCTGCAGCAGCAGGTGCGTGCTGCGCTTGAAGCGAGCCAGCTCGCAAGCGAGGCGCCGTGGGCGCTCGATGCGGACATTGCAGCCCTGACAGGCCTGGCGCTGCCGGTGCGCCCCGCAGTCGACCTGGCCCCCAACGTCGTGGTCGAGTCCGAATTGCCCGTTGCCGAGCCGGTGATCGTCGAGTTCGATAGGGCGGATGCGCTGCCGGACGCTGCCGCGATCGAGGCCAGCGACACCCTGGACATCATCGCGCCGCCGGCGCCGCTTGAGGCGCCACCGCCCGCAGCCGTCGCGGCCATGCCCGCCGCCGAACGGCTTGACCGCGTGCAGGCAGGCGAATTCACCTTGCAGGCCACGGTCCCCGCGGAGTCCGAAGCGGAACTGCTGGAAATTTTCCTCGAGGAAGCCAACGAAGTGCTGGCAGCCATGGGCGAAGCCAGCATGGCCTGCCAGAACAATCCGGACGACCGCGATTCCCTGACCATCATCCGCCGCGGCTTTCATACGCTGAAGGGCAGCGGCCGCATGGTCGGCCTGAACGAACTGGGCGAAGCCGCCTGGCGCCACGAATTGTTGATGAACGGCTGGCTGGCCGAACAGAAATCGGCCAGCGTCGACCTGCTGCGCCTGGTAGGCCAGGCCCGCGAGGTTTTCCAGGACTGGATCGATGCCTTGCGCGACAACCAGGTCCGGACCTTGCCGCTGGCCGCGCTGCTGAATGCTATCGACAGCGTGGCACAGGGGCGCCCGCTGGACGATGCGGCCGCGGTCGGGGCGGCTCTGCCGGCACTGGACGTGCCGGCAGAGCCTGAATGCGTGCCGCCCGTTGAAGCGGCGGCCGACAGTCCGGCCGCATCCGTGCAGGCGCCGGCGGTGGAAACCGCTGCCGCTGAAGCCGCCGACGAGATCGAAATCAGCTTCGAGGCCACGCCTGAAACCGACGCTGAACCCGAATCCCTGATGGAGGCGGCGGACGCGCAGGACGCCGCCTTCGCCCTGCCCGCGGTGGGTGCGTTGATCGAATACGCGGTCGCACCGCCTGTCGTCGATGAGTATGAGGTCGAGCCCGCTGAAGTCGAGGCGGACGAAATCTGCATCGGCACGGTATGTCTGTCGCCCGGGCTGTACGACATTTTCATGACCGAGGTGCACCAGCGTCTTGCCGTATTGCAGGAAGAAGTCGAGCGCCACGCCGAAGCCGCACACAGCACGGTCAGCGAGCATGCGCGTCGTGCCGTCCACACGCTGGCGGGCATTGCGGGCACGGCCGGCATCGCGACGCTGTCCGAACTGTCGCATGCGCTGGAACAATACTGGAACCGGTTCGTGCATGTGGCCTTGCCGCCCGCGCACCTGCCGCTGGTTCAGGATACGGTCGTCCGCCTGCACGACATGGTGACAACCATGGAAAACGGACACCTGCCCGAAGCGGCCAGCGACCTGATCGCGACGCTGGGCGAACTGGAAGACGAACAGATCGTTCCCGAAGACGAAATGCCGCCCGTATCGCCGCTGGCCACCGAGCATGCGCCCGCCGAGGCGCAGCAGGCGGCGCCTGCCGCCGCCCTCCCGGACATCAGCGCGCTGATGCCCGACATCAAGCTGGCGGGTCCGGCGCCGGTGTTCGAGCGCAGGGAAGTGGCCGACGAGATCGACCAGCAGCTGCTGCCGATTTTTCTCGAGGAAGCCGACACGCTGGTACCCGATACCAGCGCACAGTTGCGCGCCTGGAGCGCCGCCCCAGGCGAGACGGCCGCACGCGACGCGTTGCGCCGCAATCTGCATACCATCAAGGGCAGCGCGCGCATGGTCGGCGCGATGCGCCTGGGCGAACTCACCCACGTGATGGAATCGCGCGTGATCGCGGTGATCGACGGCCATCTGCTCGCCAACCGCGACGTGTTCGATACGCTGGAAACGCAGCTCGACCGTGTGGCGGAAATCGTTGACCGCCTGAAGCGGGGCGACCTCACGCCGCTGAGCGAGGAAGCACCCGCTGCGCCGCTGGAAGCGCCGATCGAACCCGTGCTGAGCGCGGGCGAGATTGCGGCGGCCGTGCCCATGCACACCGCAGTCGTCGAGGCGCCTTCTCAGACCGCCACGCGGGACGCCAATGCGCTGACCCTGCGGGTGCGCGCCGACTGGGTCGACCGCATGGTCAACCAGGCCGGCGAAGTGGCGATCGCGCGCTCGCGGATCGAGAGCGAAGTGTTCGCCTTCAAGCGTCACGTCGCCGAGCTGTCGGAAGCGCTGACGCGCCTGCGCGGCCACATTCGCGAGGTCGAGATCCAGGCCGAGTCGCAGATGCAGGCCACCTTCCTCAGCCAGGGCAGCGCCGAAAAATTCGATCCGCTGGAATTCGACCGCTTCACCCGTTTCCAGGAAGTCACCCGTTTCCTGGCCGAAAGCGTGAACGACATTTCCACCGTGCAGCACATCCTCCTGGCGCGTCTCGGCGAAGCCGACGCCGCGCTGATCCAGCAGACGCGCCTGAACCGCGAACTGCAGCAGGATCTGCTGCGGGTGCGCATGGTGCCGCTGTACTCGGTGGCCGAGCGTCTGTACCGCACCGTGCGGCAGACCGCTCGCGACGTCGACAAGCGCGCCCAGCTCGACATCCAGGGCGGCGAACTCGAAATCGACCGCTCGGTGCTGGAAAAAGTCACCGCGCCGCTCGAACACCTGCTGCGCAACGCACTGGCGCACGGCATCGAGTCGCCCGAGGTGCGCCGCGAGGCCGGCAAGCCGGAGTTCGGCGAAATCGTGCTGTCCGCACGCCAGTCCGGCAACGAAATGATGCTGACCGTGAAAGACGACGGCGGGGGCCTCGACTACGCTCGCATCCGCGCAAAAGCCGAAGCCCAGGGCCTGCTGCTGCCGGGGGTCGAGCCCACCGAAACCCTGCTGGCGCAGATGATCTTTGCAGCCGGCTTCTCCACCGCCGAGACCGTCAGCCAGGTTGCCGGCCGCGGCGTCGGCATGGATGTGGTGAAGAGCGAGATTTCCGCGCTGGGCGGTCGCATCGACATTGTCTCGACGCCGGGTTCCGGCACCAGCTTCCACATCTATCTGCCGTTGACGCTGGCAATGACCCAGGCGGTGATGATTCACGCCGCCCGCCACGACTATGCGCTGCCGACGCCGCTGGTACAGCAGGTGCTGGAACTGAAGCCGGATGCCCTGGCGCAGGCCATGTCCGCCGGCGAGGTGGAATGGCGCGGTTCGCGTTATCCCTTCTTCTACCTGCCGCATTTGCTGGGCGATACCGAGGCGGTGCACGAGGTGCAGCGCTACAACCCGGTGGTTCTGCTGCAAAGCGGTGCCAGCCAGGCGGCCGTGCTGGTCGACGTGATCGAGGGCACGCGCGAAATCGTGGTCAAGAACATCGGCCCGCAAATCGCGCGCATCACGGGTGTGGCGGGTGCCACGGTGCGCGGCGATGGACGCGTGATCCTGATTCTCAACCCGGTGCCGCTGGCGCTGCGCTGGGCCAGCCTGCCGCGTACCGCTGTGGAACGCACGGCGCCGGCCCAGGCAGCAGAAGTCAGTGCCGCCCTGCAGGCGCCGCTGGTGCTGGTGGTCGACGATTCGCTCACCGTGCGCAAGATCACCACCCGTCTGCTCGCCCGCGAAGGCTTCCGTGTCGACAGCGCAAAAGATGGCGTCGACGCGCTGGAAAAAATGCACGATCTGATCCCCGACGTGGTGCTGCTCGACGTCGAAATGCCGCGCATGGACGGCTTCGAGCTGGCCCGCGTGATGCGCAGCGACACCCGCCTGAAATCGGTGCCGATCATCATGATCACCTCGCGCACGGCGGACAAGCACCGCAACCACGCGATGGAGATCGGCGTCAATGTGTACCTGGGCAAGCCGTATCAGGAACAGCAGCTGCTCGATGCCATTGCCGAGCAACTGGGCAAGGAAGCCGTCGTGCCGGCCTAAGCGGCGAAGAGGCAAAAAAACGGGCGCAGCTGCGCCCGCTTTTTGCCTAGAGTTTCAGGCTGGCGAGATCGCCGCCGGCCAGCGCGTGGAGTTGCGCGTCACCGTGTTCGGGGTCGCGATGGTAGGCAGTGATCAGCTTCCGTGCCGCATTCAGCCAGTGTGTTTCGGCTGCCGCCACGGTGCGCGCCAGCCCGGCCGTATCGCGGCCGTCGAGCCAGGCGTCATAGGCCTGCGGCAGCGCCGGGAACAGCGCGCGGCGCAGGCCGGACAGGTTCGCCAGGTAAAAATGCAGCGAGCCGATGGCCTCGCGTTCGAGCAGGGTCGGCAAGGTCACCAGACAGTCGGCCAGGTGGTCGCGCACCGCGCGCGCCAGCAGTTCGGCGTGGCGCGAGCCGAGCTGGCCGAGCATCGCGTTCCAGTCCTCGCCCAGCAGCGATTCGGCGCGCGCCTCGCCAATCTCGTGCAGGATCATCGCCTCGCTCTCGGCCTCCGCCATGCGGTCGAGCCCGCGTTCTATGTCGCGTTCGAAATCGTAGTGGGCGAAGGCGCGTCCCAGCGCAGTGTCCTTCTCCTTCCACTGCCATTCCTCGTACTTGTTCCACAGCAGGCGGCGAACCGCGTCCATGCGCAGGAATATGGCACCGCCGCGCATCGCCGCCGGCGGCGCGATCAGGTCGCGCGCGTATTCGCAGCCCGCCACCAGCACCTGCACGCCTTCGCGCACTTCGGCGCGCTTGAGTTCGGCCAGCA
>JAKACL010000260.1 GCA_021821425.1 Pseudomonadota bacterium | reverse complement strand
TGCCGAACGCAAGAGCCACAAGATCCGCCTGCTCGGCATCGATGCTCCCGAACGCGGCCAGGCCTTCGGCGAAAAGTCCAGGCAGTCGCTCGCACGCCTGACCTTCCGCAAGCAGGTGAGCGTGGACTGGCAAGGACGCGATGCCTACGACCGCATCCTCGGCCGGGTCCGCGTCGCCGCACCCGATTGCCGGCAAGGCAATTGTCCGAAAACCTTCGACGCCAACCTCGAGCAGGTCAGGCTTGGGCTGGCCTGGTGGAACAAGAAATTCGCCGACGGCCAGTTCCCCGGTGACGCTCGCGCCTACGAGAAAGCCGAGCGCGAGGCGCGCGCAGCAAGGGCCGGGTTGTGGGTTGAACGCAAGCCCATGCCGCCCTGGCGCTGGCGCTATGCAAACCGGATGGAAAACGATAAAGTGAGGCCATGAAAGCCGCTGCCAAAATTCTGCCTGCCGTATGCCGCCGCATCGCCGTGATGTGGCGAGCCATGCACGAGCCCGGCGTGAATTAAAAGCAGCAGTTTTCCGCAACCGGGCCACGCCGCCACAAGCGCCGTGGCTTTTTTGTTTTTCCTCACAAGGGAACCACCATGCCACAACACAAAAAACAGCTTTCGGGCGCCTATCTGGGCGTCATCCTGATCTGGTCCACGACGCCGCTCGGCATCGTCTGGAGCAGCCAGGGCGTGCATTACACCTTTCCCCTGTTCGCGCGCATGGCCATCGGCCTCGTGGTCAGCCTGCTGTGGCTGGCGCTTACGCGTACGCGTTTCCCGACCGATCTGCAGGCGCGCCAGTCCTATGCCATCGCCGGCTTCAGCATCTGGGCCGCCATGCTCTGCACCTACTGGGGCGCGCGCTTCATTCCGTCCGGACTGATTTCGGTGGTGTTCGGACTGAGCCCGATCATGACCGGGCTGTTCGCCTGGATGTGGCTCAAGGAGGATGCTTTCAGCCCGCTCAAGATCGTCGGCATGCTGCTGGGCATCGCCGGCCTGTTCGTCGTGTTCGGCGGCAGCGTGCGGCTCGGCAGCTCCGCCCATTGGGGCATCGCCGCGGTGCTGGCGGCGGTGATCCTGCAGGCCTGGGGCCTGGTGGCGATCAAGCGCATCGGCGCGGACGTTCCCGCAGTGGCGCAAACCGCGGGTGCGCTGGCCTTCACGGTGCCGCTGACCGGATTGAGCCTGATGATGCTGGGCGACTGGCCGGTGCAGATCCCGCTGAAGGCGGCCGCGGCCACGCTCTATCTGGGCGTGTTCGGTTCGGTGGCGGGGTTTTCGCTGTACTACTTCCTGATCAAGCACATCAGCGCCGGGCGCGTGGCGCTCATCACCCTGGTCACGCCGGTCACGGCGCTGGTGCTGGGCATGCTGCTGAACGGCGAACGCCTGACCCGCAACATCGCCGAAGGCACGGCCATGATCCTGCTGGGGCTGGCCTTGTACGAATGGGGGCTGGTGAGCCGGAACGGCCGGCGGCTGCGCGCCGCGCGTGTGCCGGAATGATTCGGCTGCTCAGCGAGCCAGTGGATCCTGCCGGAAGAAGCGCCGCATCTGCTCATAGACTGCCGGATAGGCCGCGTGCAGCGCCTCCGGCCGTTCGAAGAAATATTCCGTGAGCACGGCGAAGAACTCGGCCGGGTTCTCGGACGCATAAGGGTCGATTTCGGTCTCTTCGCCGGCATCGACACGTTGGCAGAAATCTTCAAAGGCCGGGGCGAAGGCGCCGGCCCATTCCTCCGTGCGCATGCCGGCATGCAGGCGCGGCAGGCCGTTCGCTGTGCCGTTGGCCATGTCCAGCTTGTGCGCGAATTCGTGGATCACCACGTTGTAGCCGTCGCACAGGCCGGACCAGGCGACGTCCTGCAAGGACAGCACCACCGGCCCGCCTTCCCAGGCCTCGCCGCTCATGGGATGGCGCACATGGTGCACGACGCCGGCCTCGTCCATCTCCTCGCGCTCGGGCACGAATTCGACCGGATAGACGATGATTTCCTGCCAGGGACCGTAACCCTCGAGTCCCAGGTTGAGCACCGGCAAGGCGGCCTGGGCGGCGATGGCGGCAACGGCCGTACCGCCGAGGTCGGCGCCTGCCACAGCGGAAAATGTTTTTTCCTGGATGAGCCGTTCCGCCAGTGCAAGCAATCGGCTGCGCTCGATCTCATCGAGCCTGGCAAAAAGCGGCAGCGCCAGAGCGGCCTGCCAGTCAGCCTCGGCAACGCCGGGCGGCTCGCCCTTGCCGAAAAGCCAGCCCAGCAGGTTCACGCAGGCCCCGCGTCAGCTCGTTATGCGCTCTCGCGCACGGCGCGGCGGCGCTCGTGCTCCTGCAGATGGCGCTTGCGCAGGCGGATGGACTTGGGCGTGATCTCGACCAGCTCGTCGTCGTCGATGAACTCGACCGCGGACTCGAGCGTGAGCTTGATCGGCGGGGTGAGGCGCACGGCTTCATCGGTGCCGGAGGCGCGCACGTTGGTGAGCTTCTTGCCCTTGATCGGGTTCACCACCAGGTCGTTGTCGCGGCTGTGGATGCCGATGATCATGCCTTCGTACAGCTTGTCGCCGGGCGACACGAACATGCGGCCGCGG
>JAKACL010000055.1 GCA_021821425.1 Pseudomonadota bacterium | reverse complement strand
AAATGGCTAAGGAAAAATTCGAGCGGACCAAACCGCACGTAAACGTTGGCACCATTGGACACGTTGACCACGGCAAGACCACCTTGACCGCGGCGATCACCACCATTCTGTCGAAGAAGTTTGGCGGCGCTGCCAAGAAGTACGACGAGATTGACAGCTCGCCCGAAGAGAAGGCGCGCGGCATCACCATCAATACTGCGCACGTCGAGTACGAGACTGCCAAGCGTCACTACGCCCACGTCGACTGCCCGGGCCACGCCGACTACGTCAAGAACATGATCACCGGTGCTGCCCAGATGGACGGCGCGGTCCTTGTCGTGTCTGCCGCCGACGGCCCCATGCCGCAGACCCGCGAGCACATCCTGCTGGCGCGTCAGGTTGGCGTGCCCTACATCATCGTCTACATGAACAAGGCCGACATGGTCGACGACGCCGAACTGCTCGAGCTCGTCGAGATGGAAATTCGCGAACTGCTCAGCAAGTACGACTTCCCCGGCGACGACACCCCCATCATCATCGGTTCCGCCCTCAAGGCCCTCGAAGGCGACCAGAGCGACATTGGCGAGGCGTCCATCATGAAGCTGGCTGATGCGCTGGACAACTACATCCCCGAGCCCGAGCGTGCGATCGACCGCCCGTTCCTGATGCCCGTCGAAGACGTCTTCTCCATCTCCGGTCGCGGCACCGTCGTCACCGGTCGTGTCGAGCGCGGCGTCATCAAGGTTGGCGAAGAGATCGAGATTGTCGGCATCGTTCCCACCGTCAAGACCACCTGCACCGGCGTCGAGATGTTCAGGAAGCTGCTCGACCAGGGTCAGGCAGGCGACAACGTCGGCGTGCTCTTGCGCGGCACCAAGCGTGAAGAAGTCCAGCGCGGCCAGGTGCTGGCCAAGCCCGGCTCGATCAAGCCGCACACCAAGTTCAGTGCCGAGATTTACGTGCTGTCGAAGGACGAGGGGGGTCGCCACACCCCGTTCTTCAACGGCTACCGCCCGCAGTTCTACTTCCGCACCACCGACGTCACCGGCAGCATTGAGCTGCCGGCCGGCACCGAGATGGTGATGCCTGGCGACAACGTCAGCATCAAGGTGTCGCTGATCCAGCCGATCGCGATGGACGAAGGTCTGCGTTTTGCCATCCGCGAAGGCGGCCGCACCGTCGGTGCCGGCGTCGTGGCCAAGATCGAAGAGTAATTTCAAACCATGACAAACCAGAAAATCCGTATCCGCCTGAAGGCGTTTGACTACAAACTGATCGACCAGTCGGCGCTCGAAATCGTGGAAACGGCCAAGCGCACCGGCGCTGTGGTCAAGGGCCCGATTCCGCTGCCGACCTCGATCGAGCGCTTTGACGTGTTGCGTTCGCCGCACGTCAACAAAACCTCGCGTGACCAGTTCGAGATCCGCACCCATCGCCGTTTGATGGACATCATGGACCCGACCGAAAAAACGGTCGATGCTCTAATGAAACTGGATCTGCCGGCCGGCGTGGACGTCGAAATCAAGTTGTAAAAAGCGGGCGGCATGGTTATAATGCTGCCCCTTCAGCTGTATCAAATAGTCGCCGGTCAATTGTAATCGGCACCTACAACCCATGCTGGCGGCTTCGGCTGCTGGCTTGAGATAGGAAATACAAAGATGAGTATCGGGCTCGTTGGCCGCAAGGTCGGCATGACCCGCATTTTCACCGAGAGCGGCGCGTCCGTTCCGGTGACCGTGCTGGAAATGTCCAACAATCGTGTGACGCAAGTGCGCACGCCAGAAAACGACGGTTATTCCGCGGTGCAGCTTGCCTATGGCAGTCGCCGCAATAGCCGTGTCAGCAAACCGGAAGCCGGTCATTTCGCCAAGGCGGGTGTGGATGCGGGCGAACTGCTGCGCGAATTCCGCGTGTCGGCGGAAGATGCTGCGCAATACCAGCCGGGTGCGACGGTTTCGGTCGAGCTGTTCCAGGCAGGCCAGAAAGTGGACGTCACCGGCGTGACGCAGGGCAAGGGCTTTGCCGGTACCATCAAGCGCCACAACTTCAAATCGCAGCGTGCCACCCACGGCAACTCGCGTTCGCATAACGTGCCGGGCTCGATCGGCATGGCGCAGGATCCGGGCCGCGTGTTCCCGGGCAAGCGCATGTCGGGCCACATGGGCGCGGTGACCTGCACCAAGCAGAATCTGGAAGTCGTGCGCGTCGATGCAGAGCGCGGCCTGGTGTTGTTGAAAGGTGCCGTTCCCGGCTCCAAGGGTGGCCACGTGGTGGTGCGCCCGGCAGTGAAAGGCGGTGCCTAATGGATTTGAACGTCATCAATGACCAGGGTCAGCAGGTGGCCAGCGTGTCTGCCTCCGATGAAACCTTTGGTCGCGATTACAACGAGGCGCTGGTGCACCAGGTGGTGACCGCGTTCCAGGCGAATGCGCGCAGCGGCAACCGTGCGCAGCAGACGCGTGCAGAAGTGACTGCCTCCACCCACAAGCCCTGGCGTCAGAAGGGCACCGGCCGTGCGCGTTCCGGCCGTACCTCGAGCCCGATTTGGCGCGGGGGCGGCGTCACCTTCCCGAACAAGCCGAACGAGAATTTCAGCCACAAGGTCAACCGCAAGATGTACCGCGCCGGCCTGGCGACCATCCTGTCGCAGCTGGCACGCGAGGGCAAGCTGAAAGTGGTGGAAAGCCTGGGCATCGACTCACCCAAGACCAAGCTGCTCGCGGGCAAGCTAAAGTCGATGGGCTACGGCAAGGTCATGATCATTGCAGACAGCGTGGACGACAACCTGTGGCTGTCGTCACGCAACCTGCCGAATGTCTACGTGGTCGAGCCGCATCAGGCGGATCCCTGGAGCCTGGTCAAGTTCGGCAACGTGCTGATCACCAAGGCGGCGGTCAAGCAGTTTGAGGAGATGGTGTGATGGGTGCGATCAGTCAAGAGCGTCTGCTCAAAGTCATTCTCGCGCCGGTGATCTCCGAAAAGAGCACCCGCGTGGCCGACCAGCTGAATCAGGTTGTTTTTCGCGTGTTGCCCGACGCGACCAAGCAGGAAATCGGCGCCGCTGTCGCCAACCTGTTCAAGGTCGAAGTCACGGGTGTGCAAGTGCTGAACGTCAAGGGCAAGGTCAAGCGTTCCGGTCGCGTCACGGGTCGTCGCGACAACTGGAAGAAAGCGTATGTCACCCTTAAGCCGGGTCAGGACATCGACTTCACGTCCGGACAGTAAGGGAGAAAACCATGGCATTGATTAAAGTCAAACCCACTTCTGCCGGCCGCCGTGCGGTCGTCAAGGTCGTTACCCCGGGTCTCCACAAAGGCAAGCCGGTCGCGGCACTGCTCGAGCCCAAGAAGCGGGGTTCGGGCCGCAACAACAACGGCCATATCACCGTGCGTCACAAGGGTGGTGGCCACAAACAGCACTACCGCGTGGTGGACTTCCGTCGCAACAAGGATGGCATTCCGGCCAAGGTCGAGCGTATCGAATACGACCCCAACCGTTCCGCACATCTGGCCCTGCTGTGTTATGCCGACGGTGAGCGCCGTTACATCATCGCGCCGCGCGGCATCGCCGAAGGTGCGCAGCTGGTGAACGGCGCCGAGGCGCCGATCAAGGCGGGCAACTGTCTGCCGCTGCGCAGCATCCCGGTTGGCAGCACGGTCCATTGCGTCGAGATGATGCCGGGCAAGGGCGCGCAGATTGCGCGTTCGGCCGGCACCTCGGTGCAGCTGCTGGCGCGCGAGGGCAGCTATGCCCAGTTGCGTCTGCGTTCGGGCGAAATCCGCAAGGTGCACGTCGACTGCCGCGCCACCTTGGGCGAAGCGGGCAACGAAGAGCATAGCCTGCGTTCGATCGGCAAGGCCGGCGCCAACCGCTGGCGCGGGATCCGCCCGACCGTCCGCGGCGTGGTGATGAACCCGGTCGACCACCCGCATGGCGGTGGCGAAGGCCGTACTGCTGCGGGTCGTCATCCGGTCAGTCCGTGGGGTACGCCGACCAAGGGTTATCGTACCCGCAGCAACAAGCGCACCTCCAACATGATCGTCCGCCGCCGCAACGCGCGCTGATTGAGGTAGAAAGATATGGCACGTTCAATTAAAAAAGGCCCCTTCGTTGACGGGCACCTGCTGAAAAAGATTGAAGCCGTCCGCGGCTCCAATGACAAGCGCCCGGTCAAGACCTGGTCGCGTCGTTCCACCGTGTTGCCCGATTTCATCGGTCTGACGATTGCGGTGCACAACGGTCGTCAGCATGTGCCGGTTTTCGTGACCGAGAACATGGTCGGTCACAAGCTGGGTGAGTTTTCCCTGACGCGCACCTTCAAAGGTCACGTTGCGGACAAGAAGGCGAAGAAATAAGGAGCGCATGATGGAAGTTTCTGCAATTTTGCGTGGCACACGCCTGTCTGCACAGAAAGGCCGCCTGGTCGCCGACCAGATTCGCGGCCTGCGCGTCGAGAAGGCGTTGAACATCCTGGCTTTCAGCCCGAAAAAAGGCGCCGGCATCATCAAGAAAGTGCTCGAGTCGGCGATTGCCAACGCCGAGCACAATGAAGGTGCCGACATCGATACCCTCAAGGTCAAGACGATTCTGGTCGACCAGGGCACGGTGCTGAAGCGCTTCACTGCCCGTGCCAAAGGCCGCGGCAACCGTATTAGCAAGCCGACCTGTCACATCAGTGTGACGGTTGGGGATTAAGGAAGCGGCATGGGACAAAAAATACATCCGATTGGATTCCGTCTTGGTGTTCAGCGCATCTGGACCGCCAAGTGGTACGGCTCCAACCGTAACTTCGCCACCACCCTGCTGGAGGACATCAAGGTTCGCGACTATCTGAAAAAGAAGCTTGCGCACGCCTCCATCTCCAAGGTGCTGATCGAGCGCCCGGCCAAGAACGCGCGGATCACGATTTTCAGCGGCCGCCCCGGTGTAGTGATCGGCAAGAAGGGTGAAGACATCGAGGTGCTGCGCGGCGAACTCGCGCGGATGATGTCGGTGCCCGTGCACGTCAACATCGAGGAAGTGCGCAAGCCCGAAACCGATGCGCAGATCATCGCGGACGGCATCGCCCAGCAGCTCGAGAAGCGCGTGATGTTCCGTCGCGCCATGAAGCGTGCGATGCAGAACGCCATGCGCCTGGGCGCGCAGGGCATCAAGATCATGAGCTCGGGTCGCCTGAACGGCGCCGAGATCGCCCGCACCGAGTGGTACCGCGAAGGCCGCGTGCCGCTCCATACCCTGCGTGCCGAAATCGACTACGGTTTTGCCGAAGCGAAGACCACCTACGGCATCATCGGCATCAAGGTGTGGGTGTACAAGGGCGATGCGCTGAACCGCGGCGAGCAGCCAGCGGCGGCCGAGGCGGACAAGCGCGGCAAGAAATCAGGAGTGAAACATGCTGCAGCCAGCTAGAAGAAAATTCCGCAAGGAACAGAAAGGCCGCAACACCGGCCTGGCGACCCGCGGTGCCGATGTGAGCTTTGGCGACTTCGGCCTGAAGGCCGTCGGTCGTGGCCGTCTGACCGCGCGTCAGATCGAGGCTGCGCGTCGTGCGATGACCCGCCACATCAAGCGCGGCGGCCGTATCTGGATCCGCATTTTTCCGGACAAGCCGATTTCGCGTAAGCCGGCCGAAGTGCGGATGGGTAACGGCAAGGGCGCGCCGGAATATTACGTGGCTGAAATCCAGCCGGGCAAGGTGTTGTACGAGATGGACGGCGTGAACGAGACGCTGGCGCGCGAGGCTTTCCGCCTGGCCGCGGCCAAGCTGCCGATCGCGACCACCTTCGTGACCCGCATGATCGGGAGCTGAGTGATGAATACGAAAGAAATGCGCGGCAAGAATGCCGACGAACTGAAGCAGGAGCTCGAATCCCTGCTGCGTGCCCACTTTGCATTGCGTATGCAGGTGGCCACCCAGCAGTCGAGCAAGACTGCCGACCTGGGCAAGCTGCGCCGCGATATTGCACGGGTCAAGACCATTATGCGTGAGAAGGCGGGTCAAGCATGACTGAAACCAAGAAGATGGTGCGCACCCTGACCGGGCGCGTGGTGAGCGACAAGATGGACAAGACCGTGACCGTGCTGGTCGAGCGCCGCGTCAAGCATCCGGTGATCGGCAAGGTGATTCGCCTGTCCAAGAAATACCACGCTCACGACGAAAACAACGAGTTTCATGAAGGTGATACGGTGCAGATCGAGGAGTCGCGCAAGCTGTCGCGTACCAAGGCCTGGACGGTAAGCAAGCTGCTTGAGCGCGCTCGCGTATAAAGCTTGCATGAAGTTGAAAGGCCCGGTATAGTGCCGGGTTTTCCGGTTGGTTGGCCGGTATGTGTTCCGGTTCGCTGACTCAGTGTTTTCCGCGCCAGGTTTGATAAAGCTTAGCGCGGAATATCTCCCGAACGGGTTCCAAAACTGGCCGCCGCTGTGTTCGATTGAAGCTGGTGGATTAAGTTGGAGGCAATTTAAATGATTCAGATGCAGTCCGTATTGGACGTTGCAGACAATACCGGTGCACGCTCGGTGATGTGCATCAAGGTGCTGGGTGGTAGCCATCGTCGCTACGCCAGCGTGGGCGACATCATCAAGGTCACCATCAAGGATGCTGCGCCGCGCGGCCGCGTGAAAAAAGGCGACATCTACAATGCCGTGGTGGTGCGCACCGCCAAGGGCGTTCGTCGCCCCGATGGCTCGCTGGTACGCTTTGATGGCAATGCCGCAGTGCTGCTCAACAACAAATTAGAACCGATCGGCACCCGTATTTTCGGGCCGGTTACCCGTGAGTTGCGTACCGAGAAGTTCATGAAGATCGTCTCGCTTGCGCCTGAGGTTCTGTGAGAGGAATCATGGCACGTATTCGTAAAAACGATCAGGTCATCGTCCTGACAGGCAAGGACAAGGGCAAGCGCGGAACCGTGCTGCGCGTGCTGGAAGACGACCATCTGGTGGTCGAGGGCGTGAATCGCGTCAAGAAGCACCAGAAGCCGAATCCCATGCGCAACATTCAGGGCGGCATCGTCGAAAAGGAAATGCCGATTCAGGCTTCGAACATTGCGTTGTACAACATCGCAACGCAGAAGGCTGATCGCGTGGGTTACAAGGTGCTGGAGGACGGCCGCAAGGTGCGGGTGTACAAGTCCACTGGCGAAATGGTTGACGCACAGGGGTAATCATGGCGCGTTTGCAAGAATTTTATCGTGAGACGGTGGTACCCAAGCTGGTAGAGCAGTTTGGCTACAAGTCCGTCATGGAAGTGCCGCGCATCAAGAAAATCACCCTGAACATGGGGGTGGGTGAAGCGGTTGCCGACAAGAAGGTGATGGAGCACGCCGTGGGCGACATGCAGAAGATTGCAGGTCAGAAGCCGGTGGTCACCAAGTCCAAGAAGTCGATCGCGGGTTTCAAGATTCGTGAAAACTACCCGGTGGGTTGCATGGTCACCCTGCGCCGCGGGCAGATGTACGAGTTTCTGGATCGTCTGGTGACGGTGGCGATGCCGCGTATCCGCGACTTTCGGGGGATTTCGGGCAAGTCGTTCGATGGTCGTGGCAACTACAACATGGGCGTCAAGGAACAGATCATTTTTCCCGAGATCGAGTACGACAAGATCGATGCGCTGCGTGGGATGAACATCACCATCACCACCACCGCCAAGACTGATGATGAAGCGCGAGCCCTGCTTGCCGCCTTCAGTTTCCCGTTCAAGAATTGAGGTAGGCATGGCCAAATTATCCTTGATTAACCGTGAAGAAAAGCGCGCGCGCATGGTGAAGAAATATGCCGCCAAGCGTGCCGAACTCAAAGCCGCGATCGCCAATGTTCAGACCAGCGAAGAAGATCGCATGGCGGCATACAAGGCGCTGCAAGAGTTGCCGCGCAACGCCAGCCCGGTGCGCCAGCGTAATCGCTGCCAGC
Organism: Pseudomonadota bacterium; assembly: GCA_021821425.1. Next base: position 5,291 of record JAKACL010000055.1, on the reverse strand, counting down.
TGACCGGCCGTCCGCGTGGTGTTTTCAGCAAGTTCGGTCTGGCGCGCGGCAAGTTGCGCGAATATGCGATGCGCGGCGAGATCCCGGGCATCGTCAAGGCTAGCTGGTAAGGGGCAAACTAAATGAGTATGAGTGATCCCATCGCGGACATGCTGACCCGCATCCGCAATGCACAAGCGGTAGAAAAGGCGGCTGTCACCATGCCGTCTTCCAAGGTCAAAGTGGCCATTGCCAAAGTGCTGAAAGACGAAGGCTACATCGAGGATTACGCCGTGCGCGGCGAGGCGGGCAAGCCCGAACTCGAATTGCAGCTGAAATATTACGCAGGTCGCCCGGTGATCGAGCGCATCGAGCGTGTGAGCAAGCCTGGCCTGCGCATCTACAAGGGCGCCGAAGATCTACCGCGCGTGATGAATGGTCTGGGCGTTGCCATTGTGTCCACCTCCAGCGGCGTCATGGCCGACCGCCATGCGCGCGCCAAGGGCGTGGGTGGCGAAGTCCTGTGCGTGGTTGCGTAAGAGAGATCAGATATGTCACGTGTAGCCAATAATCCAATTACCTTGCCGAAAGGCGTCGAAGTCACGCTCGGCAGCGTGATCTCGGTCAAGGGACCGCTCGGTGCGATGAACCAGGCCCCGGCGGACGACGTCACGGTCGCGCTGAATGATGGCGTGCTGACGTTTGCGCCGATCGGCGCAAGCATCCAGGCGAACGCCATGGCCGGCACCCTGCGTGCGCTGGTCAACAACATGGTGCAGGGCGTTACCAAGGGCTTCGAGAAGAAGCTGCTGCTGGTGGGCGTCGGTTACCGCGCCCAGGCACAGGGTGACGCGCTCAACCTGACGCTGGGTTTCTCGCATCCGGTGGTGCACAAGATGCCCGCCGGCATCAAGGTCGAAACCCCGACGCAGACTGAAATCGTGATCAAGGGTATGGATCGACAGGTTGTTGGGCAGGTGGCCGCCGACGTGCGCGCATACCGTCCGCCGGAGCCTTACAAGGGCAAGGGCGTGCGCTATAGCGACGAAGTGGTCATCAAGAAAGAGACCAAGAAGAAGTAAGGCTTAAGGACAGAAAATGAACACCAAGCAATCACGGATTCGCAGAGCGCGCAAAACCCGCGCCAAAATCGCGGCCGTCAAGGCGATTCGCCTGGCCATTCACCGTACCAACAGCCACGTCTACGCCCAGATCATCTCGGCGGACGGCAGCAAGGTGATGGTCAGTGCGTCCTCTAACGACAAGGACATGCGCGCAGCTTTGCCCAACGGCGGCAACGTTGCCGCGGCTGCGGCGGTGGGCAAGCGCCTGGCTGAAAAAGCCAAGGGCCTGGGTATTGAAAAAGTGGCTTTCGATCGTGCTGGTTTCCAGTTCCACGGGCGTGTGAAAGCCCTGGCTGAAGCGGCCCGCGAAGGCGGTTTGGTATTTTAACGAGGCAGAATCAAGATGGCCCGTACAGCACCTACAAGTAACGAAGAGCGCGGCGACGGCTTGCGCGAGAAGATGATTTCGATCAACCGTGTCACCAAGGTGGTGAAGGGCGGTCGGATCATGGGCTTTGCCGCACTGACCGTGGTTGGCGACGGCGACGGCGGCATCGGCATGGGCAAGGGCAAGTCCCGCGAAGTGCCGGTGGCCGTGCAGAAGGCGATGGAAGAGGCGCGTCGCAAGCTGATCAAGATCAACCTGAAGAGCGGCACCTTCCACCACACGGTGATCGGACAGCATGGCGCCTCGCGCGTGCTGATCCAGCCGGCATCCGAAGGTACGGGGATCATTGCCGGCGGCGCGATGCGTGCCGTGTTCGAGGTGATGGGCGTGCAGAACGTGCTGGCCAAGTGCCTCGGCTCGACCAATCCCTACAACGTCGTGCGTGCCACCATCGACGGCCTGATGAAAATGTCGACGCCGTCCGAGATTGCGGCCAAGCGCGGCAAGTCTGTCGAAGACATCACGGGGTAATCAGCCATGAGCGAACAGAAGAAAATCAAGGTGACGCAGGTCAAAAGCCTGATCGGAACCAAGCAGGCGCACCGTGCATGCGTGCGCGGCCTCGGGCTGCGCCGGATGCACCACACGGTGGAAGTGCTGGATACGCCGGAAAACCGCGGCATGATTACCAAGGTCGCCTATCTGGTGAAGTGTGAGGCTTAAGATGGAACTGAATACGATTAAACCGGCTGACGGCGCCAAGAAAGACAAGCGTCGCGTGGGACGCGGCATTGGTTCGGGCCTGGGCAAGACTGCGGGACGCGGCCACAAGGGCCAGAAATCCCGGGCGGGCGGCTACCACAAGGTGGGCTTCGAGGGCGGCCAGATGCCGATGCATCGTCGCCTGCCGAAGCGCGGCTTTGTTTCGCTGACCAAGGCGGACACCGCGCGCGTGCGTCTCTACGAACTGGCGACGGTGGGTGTGGACGAGATCGATCTGCTGGTGCTCAAGCAGGCGGGCCTGGTCGGCGCCTCGATCAAGATGGCGCGGATTTATCTGGCGGGTGAAATCAGCCGTCCGATCAAGCTGCGCGGCATCGCCGTGACCAAGGGTGCGCGCGCCGCAATCGAAGCGGCCGGCGGCTCCATCGCAGAATAAGTCAGCGAGGACTCACGCTTTGGCCATGCCTAAAACCGGCTTGAACAAATTTGGCGACCTCAAGCGTCGCCTGCTGTTCCTGCTTGGCGCCCTGATCGTCTACCGCATCGGCACCTTCATTCCGGTGCCGGGTATCGATCCGCTGGTGCTCGACCAGCTGTTCAAGTCGCAGCAGGGCGGCATCCTGGGCATGTTCAACATGTTCTCGGGCGGCGCCTTGTCGCGCTTCAGCCTGTTTGCGCTGGGGATCATGCCGTACATTTCGGCGTCGATCATCGTGCAGTTGATGACGACTGTGTCGCCGCATCTCGAGGCGTTGAAGAAGGAAGGCGAGTCCGGCCGCCGCAAGATTACGCAGTACACGCGTTACGGCACCCTGTTCCTGGCGATTTTCCAGGCGCTTGGCATTTCCATCGCGCTGGAATCGCAGGCGGGTCTGGTGCTGGATCCCGGCCTGGGCTTTAGGTTGATCACGGTGGTGACGCTGACGTCCGGCACCATGTTCCTGATGTGGCTGGGTGAGCAGATCACCGAGCGCGGTCTGGGGAATGGCATTTCGATCATCATTTTCGCCGGCATCGTGGCGGGACTGCCGTCCGCGATCGGCGGCACGCTGGAATTGACGCGCACCGGTGCCTTTTCGATCCCGCTCGTGCTGGTGCTGTTCATCGGCGTGCTGCTGGTGACCGCGCTGGTGGTGTTCGTCGAGCGCGGCCAGCGCAAGATTCTGGTGAATTACGCCAAGCGCCAGGTCGGCAAGATGGTGGTCGGCGGGCAGAGCTCGCACCTGCCGCTGAAGCTGAACATGGCGGGCGTGATTCCGCCGATTTTTGCCTCGAGCATCATCCTGTTCCCGGCGACGCTGGCGGGCTGGTTCGGCAGCGGCGAGAACATGGGGTGGCTGCGCGATATCTCGGCGACGCTGGCGCCCGGTCAGCCGGTGTATGTGCTGATGTACGCGATTGCGATCATTTTCTTCTGCTTTTTCTACACGGCCCTGGTGTTCAATCCCAAGGAAACCGCGGACAACCTGAAGAAGAGCGGTGCATTCGTTCCGGGCATCCGTCCGGGCGACCAGACCGCGCGTTACATCGACAAGATCTTGACCCGGCTGACGCTGGTGGGCGCAATCTACATCACGCTGGTGTGCCTGCTGCCCGAGTTTCTGATTCTGAAGTGGAACGTGCCGTTCTACTTCGGCGGAACGTCGCTGTTGATTATTGTGGTGGTGACGATGGATTTCATGGCGCAGGTTCAGGCTTACGTCATGTCGCACCAGTATGAAGGTTTGCTCAAGAAGGCCAACTTCAGGAACGGGCTGGTGGGACGTTGATGGCAGGGGAAGCGGATGTCTAAGGAAGATGTCATCCAGATGCAGGGTGAGGTCCTTGAAAACCTGCCGAATGCCACGTTCCGGGTCAAACTGGAAAACGGCCATGTATTGCTGGGATATATATCGGGCAAGATGCGCATGCACTACATCCGCATCCTGCCTGGCGACAAGGTGACGGTTGAGCTGACCCCCTACGATCTGTCCAAAGGACGCATCGTTTTCAGGGCCAAGTGATTGTTGTCCGGCGGCGTGCTGCCGGCGAGTGAATGGAGAAAACCATGAGAGTGCAGGCTTCTGTCAAGAAAATGTGCCGCAAGTGCAAAGTGGTTCGCCGCAAGGGTGTTGTTCGCGTGATCTGCGACGATCCGCGCCACAAGCAGCGCCAGGGCTGACCTTCGGGTGGGTCTGGATTGAATTCGTGTCGACCCAAAGCAGGGTCGGCGTGTTATAATTTTTTGTTTTCCGTTCGGAGCATTGCGAATGGCTCGTATTGCAGGGGTTAATATCCCGAATCATCAACACGCGGTGATCGCGTTGACCGCCATCTTTGGCATCGGCAGGACCACGTCCGGCAAGATTTGCGACGCTGCGGGCATTTCCCAGTCGTCGAAAATCAAGGACCTGACCGAGACCGAGGTCGAGCGTCTGCGCGAAGGCGTGGCCCAGTTCACGGTCGAAGGCGATCTGCGTCGTGAAGTCACCATGAACATCAAGCGCCTGATGGACCTTGGTTGCTACCGCGGCTTCCGTCATCGCAAGGGTCTGCCGGCACGCGGCCAGCGTACGCGCACCAATGCGCGCACCCGCAAAGGCCCGCGCAAGGCCATCAGGAAATAACAAAGGTTAACCATGGCAACGAAAACTGCTACGCGCGCCCGTAAAAAGGTCAAGAAGAATGTCGCCGAAGGTATCGCGCACATTCACGCCTCGTTCAACAACACCATCGTGACCATCACCGACCGGCAGGGCAATGCCCTGTCGTGGGCGACGGCTGGCGGCGCCGGCTTCAAGGGCTCGCGCAAGTCGACGCCGTTCGCAGCGCAGGTCGCGGCGGAAAATGCCGGCAAGATGGCGCAGGAATATGGCGTCAAGAACCTGGAAGTGCGGATCAAGGGCCCCGGCCCCGGTCGCGACTCCACTGTGCGTGCGCTGAATGCGCTGGGCTTCAAGATCGTCGCGATCTCGGATGTCACCCCGATCCCGCACAACGGTTGCCGTCCCTCCAAAAAGCGTCGTATCTAATTACCAGGGAAAATCATGGCTCGTAATCTTGATCCCAAATGCCGTCAGTGCCGCCGCGAAGGCGAGAAGCTTTTCCTCAAAGGCGAGAAGTGTTTCACTGACAAATGCGCCATCGAGCGCCAGATC
>JAKACL010000054.1 GCA_021821425.1 Pseudomonadota bacterium | reverse complement strand
AATTTCGCCCCTAACCCCTAACCCCTAACCCCTAACCCTGATATGCCGCTGCTGACCTTTGACCGACTCGAACTGGCCTACGGCCACTGGCCGCTCCTCGACGGCGCCTCGCTGGTGATCGAGGCGGGCGAGCGCATCGGCCTGATCGGCCGCAACGGCACCGGCAAGTCGAGCCTGTTGAAGATCATCGCAGGCATCAACACGCCGGATGCCGGCGAGGTGTGGCGCAAGCCGGCACTCAAGCTGGCCTATGTGCCGCAGGAGCCGCAGTTCGAGCCCGGACATACCGTGTTCGAGGCGGTGGCCGAGGGGGTCGGCGCGGCGCAGACGCTGCTGGCCCAGTACCATGCGGTGGCGCATGCGATGGCGGAAGGCGACGAGACCGTGTACGCCGACTTCGAGCGGCTGTCGCATGCGCTGGAAGTGGCCGATGCCTGGCGGCTCAACAGCCGGGTGGAGGAGGCCTTGCAGCGCCTGAGCCTGGATGCCGACCGCGCGGTCGACACCCTGTCCGGCGGGCTCAAGAAGCGCGTCGCGCTGGCGCGCGCGCTGGTCACCGATCCTGAATTGCTGCTGCTCGACGAGCCCACCAACCACCTCGACTTCGCGGCGATCGAATGGCTGGAAGGCCTGCTGAATGACTTCAAGGGCGCGCTGCTGTTCATTACCCACGACCGCCGCTTTCTGGATAACGTCGCCAACCGCATAGTCGAGCTTGATCGCGGGTCTTTACGCGAATATCAGGGCAATTTCACGGCATATCAGGCCAAAAAGGCCGAGCAGCTCGAAATCGAGGCGGTCCATAACCGCAAGTTCGACAAGTTCTGGAAGCAGGAGGAAGCCTGGATCCGCAAGGGCGTTCAGGCGCGCCGCTGCCGCGACGAAGGTCGGGTGCGCCGGCTCGAAGCGTTGCGTCTGACCCGCGAGGCGCGCATCAACCAGACCGGGCAGGTCGGCTTCCAGCTCGACGCGGGAGACCGCTCCGGCAAGGTGGTGGCCGAGCTCGAGCACGTCACCTACGGCTACGACGATCAGGTTCTCATCCGCGACTTTTCGTCCACCCTCCTGCGCGGCGACAAGCTGGGCCTCCTGGGCCCCAACGGCGCTGGCAAGACCACGCTGATCCGGCTGATCCTGGGCGACCTGCAGCCGCAGTCCGGCAAAATCAAGCAGGGCACCAAGCTGGAAGTCGCTTACTTCGACCAGTTCCGCAACCAGCTGAACGACGAGGCGACGCTGATCGACACGATTTCCCCGGGGTCCGACTTTGTCGAAATCGCCGGCCAGCGCAAACACGTCATCAGCTATCTGGAAGATTTCCTGTTCCCGCCCGAGCGCGCGCGCGCCAAGGTGTCGGCGCTGTCCGGCGGCGAGCGCAACCGGCTGCTGCTGGCGCGGCTGTTCGCGCGCCCGGCCAACCTGCTGGTGCTCGACGAGCCGACCAACGACCTCGACATCGACACGCTGGAACTGCTGGAACAGTTGCTGCAGGAATACAGCGGCACCGTGCTGATCGTCTCGCACGACCGCACCTTCCTAGACAACGTCGTCACCCAATCCATCGTGTTCGAGGGCGACGGCAAGCTGACCGAGATTGTCGGCGGCTATGCCGACTGGCTGGCCTGGCGGCAACGCCAGCAGCGCGCCCAGGTTGAGAGTGCGCAGGCAGCGGCCAGGGCCGCGGCGCCACAACCGGCAAAGGCGGCACCCAGGGTCAAGCTCAGCTACAAGGAAGCGCGCGAGCTCGAAACCCTGCCGGCGCAACTGGGCGCGCTGGAAGCCGAGCAGGCGCAGATCGCCGAACGGCTGGCCGACCCTGCGCTCTACCAGGCCGGCGCGCAGGAAGCCGCCGCACTGCAGGCCCGCAGCGACGCGATCGAGGCCGAACTGCTTGCCGCGCTGGCGCGCTGGGAGGCGCTGGAGGCCAAGGCCGCTGCGGCTTGACGGCCGGCCGCGTGAACGCGGCCGGGCTCCACGCGGAGACGTTTCACGTGAAACGGACGCCGTCAGCAGGTAGAATGACGGCCACCATGAATTCCCCCATGACTTTCCCAGAATCCTTCGATGTCATCGTTGTCGGCGGCGGCCATGCCGGCACCGAGGCCGCGCTGGCGGCCGCGCGCATGGGCGTAAAGACGCTTTTGCTGACGCACAACATCGAAACCCTGGGCGCCATGTCGTGCAATCCCTCGATCGGCGGTATCGGGAAGGGCCACCTGGTGAAGGAAGTCGACGCGCTCGGCGGCGCCATGGCGATCGCCACCGACGCGGCGGGAATTCAGTTCCGCACGCTCAATTCGTCCAAGGGCCCGGCGGTGCGCGCCACCCGCGCGCAGGCTGACAGGCTGCTGTACAAGGCGGCGATCCGCCAGCGCCTGGAAAACCAGCCCAATCTCACGATCTTCCAGCAGGCGGTCGACGACCTGCTGCTTGAGGGCGACCGCGTCACCGGCGTGAAGACCCAGCTCGGCATTGTGTTCGGCGGCCGCGCGGTGGTGCTGACCGCCGGCACCTTTCTCGCCGGCCGGGTGCACGTCGGGCTGGAAAACTTCGCGGCCGGTCGCATGGGCGACCCGCCCGCGGTCTCGCTCGCCGCGCGCCTGCGCGAGCTGAAATTGCCAGTGGGCCGCTTGAAGACCGGCACGCCGCCGCGTATTGACGGCCGCACGATCGATTTCAGCCAGACACAGGCCCAACCGGGCGACGACCCGGCGCCGGTGTTTTCCTTCATGGGCAACGCGGCCATGCACCCCGAGCAGCGCCCGTGCTGGATCACCCACACCACGGCGGAAACGCACCAAATCATCCGTGGCGGCCTCGACCGCTCGCCGATGTACACCGGCGTCATCGAAGGGGTGGGACCGCGCTACTGCCCGTCGATCGAGGACAAGATCACCCGCTTCGCCGACAAGGCGAGCCACCAGATCTTCCTCGAACCCGAGGGCCTGACCACCCACGAGATCTACCCCAACGGCATCTCGACCTCGCTGCCGTTCGACGTGCAGCGCGCCATCGTGCGCTCGATTCCGGGGTTGCAACACGCGCACATCCTGCGCCCCGGCTACGCAATCGAATACGACTACTACGACCCGCGCGCCCTCAAGGCCTCGCTCGAAACCAAGTCGATCGGCGGGCTTTTTTTCGCCGGCCAGATCAACGGCACCACCGGCTACGAGGAAGCCGCCGCCCAGGGCCTGCTGGCCGGCATCAACGCCGGCTTGCAGGTGCAGGAAAAAGAAGCCTGGAGCCCGGGCCGGCACGAAGCCTACCTCGGCGTGCTGGTCGACGACCTGATCACCCGCGGCGTCTCCGAGCCTTACCGCATGTTTACCAGCCGCGCCGAATACCGCCTGCAGCTGCGCGAGGACAATGCCGACATGCGGCTGACCGAGGCCGGGCGCGAACTCGGCGTCGTCGACGACGCGCGCTGGGACGCGTTCAACCGCAAGCGCGACGCCGTGGCACGCGAAACCGAGCGTCTGAAAGCGACCTGGGTCAATCCGGCGATCCTGCCGGCTGATGAAGCCACGCGGCTGATCGGCCAGCCGATCGACCATGAATACAACCTGTTCGAGCTGCTGCGCCGTCCGAATCTGAACTACGCGCAGGTGCTGACCTTGCCCGGCGGCGGGGCAGGGGAGGCCGATCCGCGCGTCGCCGAGCAGGTCGAGATCGCTGCCAAATACCAGGGCTATATCGACCGCCAGAACGAGGAGGTCGGTCGCCAGCGCGAGCAGGAAACCCTGCGCCTGCCGGCGGACCTCGACTACAGCCTGCTGACCGGGCTGTCGATGGAAGCGCGCCAGCGCTTGCAGAAGGCGCGCCCTGAAACGCTGGGGCAGGCGGCACGCCTGCAGGGCATCACCCCGGCGGCGATCTCGGTGCTGATGGTGTATGCCAAGCGTGGGTTCAGGCCCGATCAGGAAAAGAAAAGCGCATGAACGTCGAGCAACCGCTTGCGGCGGGCATCGCCGCCCTGGGGCTGGCATTGCCCGACGGTGCCGAAGCGAAGCTCCTCGCCTACCTCGCGCTGCTCGATAAATGGAACCGGGTGTATAACCTGACCGCGGTGCGCGACGTCGAGCGCATGGTGAGCCATCACCTGCTGGATTCGCTGGCAGCGGTGCCGTACTTTCAGGGCGCGACGGCGCTCGACGTGGGTAGCGGCGGCGGCCTGCCGGGCATCCCGCTGGCGATCGCGCGGCCGGAACTGCGGGTGACGCTGATCGACAGCATCGCCAAGAAGACGGCTTTCCTGCTGCAGGCCAAGGCCGAGCTGGGCTTGGCAAACCTCAATGTGATCACCGGCCGGGTCGAGGATTTCCGCCCGGAAACCGGCTTCGACGTGATCACTTCACGGGCATTTTCCGACCTCAGGGAATTCGTCACCCTGACCCGCCATCTGCTGCAACCGGGCGGGCGCTGGCTGGCGATGAAGGGTCTGTATCCGAACGAAGAGATAGCCATTCTGCCGAATGGCGTGAAAGTGAGCGCTGACCACGCATTGGCCGTACCGGGGCTGGACGCGAGCCGCCATTTAATCGTTCTGGAGTCTGCTTGATGACAAAAATAGTGGCGATCGCCAACCAGAAGGGCGGCGTCGGCAAGACGACGACGGCGGTGAACCTGGCCGCGAGCCTGGCCGAGCTGGGGCAGCGCGTACTACTGGCCGACCTCGATCCGCAGGGCAACGCGACCATGGGCGCGGGCATCGAAAAGCGCACCGCGCTGCCGACCGTGTATCAGATCCTGCTGAACCAGGTGACGCTGCGCGACGCGCGGATGCGCTCCGGCCCCGGCCATTTCGACGTCATCCCGGCCAACCGCGAACTCGCGGGCGCGGAAATCGATCTGGTCAACCTGGAGCAGCGCGACCTGCGGCTGAAGGTGGCGCTGGCGCAGGTGGCCGACGATTACGACTTCATCCTGATGGACTGCCCGCCGACGCTGAACCTGCTGACCGTCAACGCGTTCGCGGCGGCGGGGTCGGTGCTCATTCCGATGCAGTGCGAGTACTACGCGCTGGAGGGGCTGACCGACCTGGTCGCCACCATCAAGAAAGTGAAGCAGCGGCTCAATCCGGCGATCCAGATCGAGGGCTTGCTGCGGGTGATGTTCGACCCGCGCAGCACGCTGGCGCAGCAGGTGTCGGAGCAGATCAAGCGGCATTTCGGCGACAAGGTCTACGACACCGTGATTCCACGCAACGTGCGGCTGGCCGAGGCGCCCAGTCACGGGCTGCCGGTGCTGGCCTACGACCGCCAGTGCCGGGGCGCCAAGGCGTATATGGAGCTGGCCGAGGAAATGCTCAAACGCAGCCAGAAGGACATGCATTCAGGCCACGCGGCCGGGGAGGACACAGATGGCCAAGCTTAAGGGATTGGGACGCGGGCTCGACGCGCTCTTGGGCGGCGAGGACAACGCCGCGCCGCCGCAGGGCGACCTGCGCATGATGAAGGTGACGCAACTGGCGCCCGGCAAATATCAGCCGCGCACCCAGATGGACAGCGAATCGCTGCAGGAGCTGGCCGACTCCATCCGCGCACAGGGGCTGATGCAGCCGATCCTGGTGCGCGAGGTGGCCGGCGGTCACGAAATCATCGCCGGCGAACGGCGCTGGCGCGCGGCGCAACTGGCGGGTCTCACCGAAATTCCGGTGCTGCTGCGCGAAGTCGCCGACGACGCGGTGGCGGCGATGGCGCTGATCGAGAACATCCAGCGCGAGGACCTCAATGCGATCGACGAGGCGCACGGCCTGCAGCGCCTGATCCAGGAATTCGGCATGACCCACGACGCGGTGGCGCAGGCGGTCGGCAAGTCGCGCGCGGCGGTGTCCAACCTGCTGCGCCTCTTGAACCTGTCGCGCCCGGTGCAGGACATGCTGACCGCCGGCCTGATCGAAATGGGCCATGCGCGGGCCTTGCTGCCTTTGCATGCCGGTGCCCAGCGCGAGCTGGCGCATGAGATCGAGACCCGCGGCCTGTCGGTGCGCGAAGTCGAGCGCCGGGTGGCGCGGCTGAAGGACCCCGCCACCACGACCCCGGCCAAACAGGCGGTGTCGCGCGATATCCTGCGGCTGGAAGAGGCGCTGTCGGACGCGCTGGGTATGACTGCCCACGTGCAGACCAACAGCAAGGGCAGCGGCAGGCTGACCCTGCAATTCGCGAGCCCGGAAGAGCTGCAGGGTCTGCTGCAAAGGCTGGGCATCCAGCTATAAGGGATGGAATTCAGGCAGGCCGGCGGGGCGGGCCATACAACATTCCACCTTAGTGAAATTCGTCATCAAGCAGTCTGATGATTGCATAGAACCCCCTGATTCTTGTATCATCGCCGGCTAATGTTTACCGGCGACCGCCGCATCGGCATTTCGGGCACCCAGCGGGTGGCGCTGGCGCAAGCAGGCCTGGCGCCGATCGCCGCATTGATCGGGTGGGTGTTTGCCGGACCGGGCGCGGCGGCGGCGGCGCTGTACGGCGTGCTGGTGGCGCTGGCGGTCAGCGCCGTGCTGGTGTGGCGCGAGCGACAGTCGATCCGGCATCCCGAATGGGACCAGCATCGTTTGTTCAAGCTGTTCATCCGTGCCGGCATCGAGCGGATGCTGCTGCTGGTGGGCCTGCTGGTCGCGGGACTCGGCGTGCTGAACCTGGCGCCGTTGCCGTTGCTGGCGGGCCTGGTGCTGGCGCAGCTGGCCTGGCTCGCGGTCGCGACAACCGGCCGCCATACCCGGTAACGACCCTGTGCCGTCGGCAGGATTTGCCAAGGTTGGTTTTGAATGGGAGCGCGCTGCGCGTCCATCCAAAACCCACTTATAGAATTTGATCACTATGGCTTCGGAATACGCTTCCTCCGGCGAGTACATCAAGCACCACCTGCAAAACCTGACCTACGGCCAGTTGCCCGAAGGGACCGTGCGCCATGACGGCACCGTGCTCGACGCGCCGACCTGGACGTTTGCTCACGGCGCCGAAGAAGTCCAGGCCATGGGCTTCTGGTCGATCAACGTCGACAGCATGCTGTTCTCGATCGGCCTCGGCATCCTGTTCCTGTTCTTTTTCCGCATGGCGGCCAAGAAAGCCACCACCGGCGTGCCGGGCGGCCTGCAGAACTTCGTCGAATGGATCATCGAGTTCATCGACACCTCGGTGCGCGGCTCCTTCTCGCACAGAAACGCACTGGTGGCCCCGCTCGCGCTGACGGTCTTCATCTGGATCTTCCTGATGAACGCAATGGACCTGATTCCGGTGGACTGGCTGCCCTACGCCGCCTCGCTGGCCGGCGTGCCCTACTTCAAGGTCGTGCCGTCGACCGACCCCAACGTGACCTTTGGCCTTGCGCTGTCGGTGTTTGCGCTGGTGCTGTTCTACAGCGTCAAGATGAAGGGCTCGGGCGGCTTCTTCGCCGAACTGGCCTTCCAGCCGTTCCAGGCCAAAAACCCGATTCTGAAATACCTGGTGTTCATGCCGATCAACCTGCTGCTTGAAGGCGTCAGCCTGATCGCCAAGCCGATTTCGCTGGCACTGCGTCTGTTCGGCAACATGTACGCCGGCGAAATGATCTTCATCCTGATTGCGCTGATGTTCGGCGGCGGCTGGATCCTGGCCGTGTTCGGCGGTGCGTTGCAGTGGGCGTGGGCGGTGTTCCACATCCTCATCATCACGCTGCAGGCCTTTATCTTCATGACGCTGACCATTGTGTACCTGGACATGGCGCATGCCGAGCACCACTGATTTCGTTTTTGATTCACTTTGTTTTCAACTTTGATTTTTACTTTTAGGAGCAACAAATGGAAATGACTCAAGCCGTGCTGTTTATCGCTGGTGCCCTGATGATGGGTCTGGGCGCACTGGGTGCAGCTATTGGCATCGGCATCCTCGGTGGCCGCTTCCTCGAAGGCGCTGCCCGTCAGCCCGAACTGATCCCGATGCTGCGTACCCAGTTCTTCATCGTGATGGGTCTGGTCGACGCCGTGCCGATGATCGCCGTCGGTCTGGCCATGTACGTTCTGTTCGCCGTTGCCGGTTAATTTGCGGATTGCTGCGGTACCCGTCGCCAATCCCCGTTTTTAACCCCCGTCTATAAAAGGTGCGGAAATGAATTTCAACGCAACTTTGATCGGCCAGTCCATCACGTTCATTTTCTTCGTGTGGTTCTGCATGAAGTTCGTGTGGCCGCCGATCATGAACGCGCTCGAGACGCGCAAGAAGCAGATTGCCGACGGCCTCGCCGCAGGCGACCGCGGCAAGCACGAGCTGGAGCTGGCCGCCAAAAAGGCTGCCGACAACCTGCGCGACGCCAAGGCCCAGGCTGCCGAAGTGATCGCCCAGGCTGAAAAGCGCGCGGCGCAGATCGTCGAAGAAGCCAAAACGGCCGCCAAGGAAGAAGGCGACCGCCAGCTGGCTGCTGCCCAGGCCAATATCGAACAGGAAGCCAACCGTGCACGCGAAAGCCTGCGCGAGCAGGTGGCCGCGCTGGCCGTGGCCGGCGCAGAGAAGATCCTGCGCCGCGAAGTCAACGCGCAAACCCACGCTGACCTGCTGGGCCAGCTGAAAGCCGAGCTGTAAGCCATGAGCGAACTGTCTACCCTGGCACGTCCCTACGCCGAAGCGGTGTTCCGCATGGCGCAGGGCGAAAACGACCTGGCCGGCTGGTCCGCGCGCGTGCAGTCGCTGGCGCTCATCGTTTCGGATGCGCAGGTGGCACGCCTGATTGCCGATCCCGCGGTATCGGCGGAGCGTGTGGCTGACCTGATCATCGAGGTGGCCGGTGCCGACCTCGGCGAGCGCGGCGGCAACTTCGTCAAGGTGCTGGCCGAGAACGACCGTCTGGTGCTGCTGCCGGAAATCAGCACGCAGTTCGAGACGCTGAAGGCCAATGCCGAAGGCACACTCGAGGCGACGATCACCAGCGCGCAGGAACTGACGCAGGCGCAGATCGACGATCTGGTGGCCGGCCTGAAGACCAGGTTCAACCGCGCTGTGAACGTGCAGCTGGCGGTCGATGCCGAACTGATCGGCGGTGCGGTGATCGCGATTGGCGACCAGGTCATAGACGGCTCGGTGAAAGGACGCTTGCAGCGCATGTCCTTCGCCCTCCAGGCTTAAGGCGCAGCCCAGGCTCATCCAACTGATATTTATCGGAACCTCACGGTTCGGAGAACAAAATGCAATTGAATCCAAGCGAAATCAGCGAACTGATTAAAGCCAAGATCGAAAACCTCGGTGCCTCGAGCGAACTGCGCACCCAGGGCACGATCGTTTCCGTCACCGACGGCATCGTCCGCATTCATGGTTTGTCCGACGTGATGTCGGGCGAGATGATCGAGATGCCGGGCAACACCTTCGGCGTGGCCTTGAACCTCGAGCGCGACTCCGTCGGCGCCGTGATCCTGGGCGACTACGAACACATCACCGAAGGCGATGTCGCCAAGTGCACCGGCCGCATCCTGGAAGTGCCGGTCGGCCGTGGCCTGCTCGGCCGCGTGGTCAACTCGCTGGGCCAGCCCATCGACGGCAAGGGCCCGATCGCCGCCGACACCACCATGCCGATCGAGCGCATCGCGCCCGGCGTGATCGAGCGCAAATCGGTCGACCAGCCGGTGCAGACCGGCCTCAAGTCGATCGACGCCATGGTGCCGGTCGGCCGCGGCCAGCGCGAACTGATCATCGGCGACCGCCAGACCGGCAAGACCGCGGTCGCGATCGACGCCATCATCAACCAGAAGGGCACCGGCGTGAAGTGCATCTACGTCGCCATCGGCCAGAAGGCGTCTTCGGTGGCCAACGTGGTGCGCAAGCTGGAAGAGCACGGCGCGATGGACCATACCATCGTCGTCGCGGCGACCGCGTCCGACGCCGCCGCGATGCAGTACATCGCACCGTACGCGGGCTGCACCATGGGCGAATTCTTCCGCGACATTGGCGAAGACGCGCTGATCGTGTACGACGACCTGACCAAGCAGGCCTGGGCCTACCGTCAGGTGTCGCTGCTGCTGCGCCGCCCGCCGGGCCGCGAAGCCTACCCCGGCGACGTGTTCTATCTGCACTCGCGTCTGCTCGAGCGCGCCGCGCGCGTCAACGCCGACTACGTGGAAAAGATCACCAATGGCGCCGTCAAGGGCAAGACCGGCTCGCTGACCGCGCTGCCGATCATCGAAACGCAGGCCGGCGACGTGTCCGCCTTCGTGCCGACCAACGTGATCTCGATTACCGACGGCCAGATTTTCCTGGAAACCGACCTCTTCAACGCCGGCATCCGTCCCGCGATCAACGCCGGCCTGTCGGTGTCCCGCGTCGGCGGCGCCGCGCAGACCAAGGTCATCAAGAAGCTCGGCGGCGGTATCCGTCTGGCGCTGGCGCAGTACCGCGAACTCGCGGCTTTCGCCCAGTTCGCGTCCGACCTCGACGAAGCCACCCGCAAGCAGCTCGAGCGTGGCCGCCGCGTGACCGAACTGATGAAGCAGGCGCAGTACTCGCCGATGTCGGTGTCGCAGATGGCGCTGTCCCTGTTCGCCGTCAACAAGGGCTACATGGACGACGTCGAAGTGAACAAGATTCTGCCGTTCGAATCCGCGCTGCTGGCCTTCGTGAAATCCAAGTACGCCAGCATCCTGGACACCATCGAAACCAGCGGAAACCTGGATGACGCCACCGAAAAGGCGCTCACCGCCGCGGTGGACGAGTTCAAGAAAACCGGCGTCTATTGATAGACCGCGCTGATTAGTTAGGAGCCACAATGGCAGCCGGAAAAGAAATACGGACCAAGATCAAGAGCGTGGAAAATACGCGCAAGATCACCAAGGCCATGGAAATGGTCGCGGCGTCCAAGATGCGCAAGGCCCAGGAACGCATGAAGGCCGCGCGTCCCTACGCCGAGAAGATCGCCAACGTGGCGACCCACATGGCGTATGCGCACACGGAATACAAGCATCCGTTCGTGATTGCGCGCGAGAACGTCAAGCGTGTCGGCCTCATCATCGTCAGCTCGGACAAGGGCCTGTGCGGCGGTCTCAACACCAACGCCTTCCGCCTGGTGGTGACCCAGATGAAGCAGTGGGAAGCCGCCGGCGTCGGTATCGACGTCACCGCGATCGGCAACAAGGGCCTCGGCTTCATGCAGCGCCTGGGCGCCAACGTGGTGTCGCAGCTGACCGCGATTGGCGACGCGCCGCACATGGAGAAGCTGATCGGCCCGGTCAAGATCATGCTGGACGCGTACATGGAAGGTCGCATCGATGCGCTGTACATCGTCTACAACCGCTTCGTCAACACGATGAAGCAGGAACCTACGCTGACCCAGCTGCTGCCGCTGGCGCAACTCGAAAGTCCCGAGGAAGCCAGCCTGAAGACACACTGGGACTACATCTACGAGCCCGATGCCAAGCCGGTGGTCGACGGCATGCTGATGCGCTACATCGAATCGCTGGTGTATCAGGGCGTGGCCGAGAACATCGCGTGCGAGCAGTCGGCGCGGATGGTGGCGATGAAGGCCGCCTCCGACAACGCCAAGGACGTGATCGGCGAACTGAAGCTGGTGTACAACAAGACCCGTCAGGCCGCGATCACGAAGGAACTGTCCGAGATCGTCGCGGGCGCCGCTGCAGTCTGAGCGCGCTTTCCCGGAATGGCTGGCCAACGAATTTAAATTTTTAGGAAATCAACATGAGCAACGGAAAAATTGTTCAGATCATCGGTGCCGTGGTGGACGTGGAATTTTCGCGCGAATCCATGCCGAAGGTCTTCGAAGCGCTGAAAATGCAGACGCCGGAACTGACGATGGAAGTCCAGCAGCAGCTCGGCGACGGCGTCGTTCGCGCGATTGCGATGGGTTCCACCGACGGTCTGCGCCGCGGCATGGAAGTGCTGTCCACCGGCAACCCGATCATGGTACCGGTCGGCCAGGCAACGCTCGGCCGCATCATGAACGTGCTGGGCACGCCGATCGACGAAGCGGGTCCGGTCAACGCCGACACCCATATGCCGATTCACCGCAAGCCGCCGGCCTACGCCGACCAGGCCGCGACGGTTGAGATTCTCGAAACCGGCATCAAGGTCATCGACCTGATCATGCCGATCGCCAAGGGCGGCAAGGTCGGCCTGTTCGGCGGCGCCGGCGTGGGCAAGACCGTGACGCTGATGGAGCTGATCCGTAACATCGCCGTGGCGCACTCCGGTTTCTCGGTGTTCGCAGGCGTGGGTGAGCGGACTCGCGAAGGCAACGACTTCTATCACGAGATGAAGGAAGGCGGCGTGCTGGACAAGGTCGCGCTGGTCTATGGCCAGATGAACGAACCGCCCGGCAACCGCCTGCGCGTCGCGCTGACCGGCCTGACCATGGCCGAATACTTCCGCGACGAAGGCCGCGACGTGCTGCTGTTCGTCGACAACATCTACCGCTACACGCTGGCCGGTACCGAAGTGTCCGCCCTGCTGGGCCGGATGCCGTCCGCGGTGGGCTACCAGCCGACGCTGGCCGACGAAATGGGCCGCCTGCAGGAGCGCATCACCTCGACCCGCACCGGCTCGATCACGTCGTTCCAGGCCGTGTACGTGCCCGCGGACGACTTGACCGACCCGTCGCCCGCCACCACCTTCGCCCACCTCGATGCCACCCTGGTGCTCTCCCGTCAGGTCGCCGAACTGGGTATTTACCCGGCGGTGGACCCGCTCGATTCGACTTCGCGGATTCTCGATCCGCAGGTGGTCGGCGAAGAGCACTACGGCGTCGCCCGCGCGGTCCAGGGCACGCTGCAGAAGTACAAGGAACTGCGCGACATCATCGCGATTCTGGGCATGGACGAACTGTCGCCGGAAGACAAGCTGGCCGTGTCCCGCGCGCGTAAAATCCAGCGCTTCCTGTCGCAGCCGTTCTTCGTCGCCGAAGTGTTCACCGGCGCGCCCGGCAAATACGTCACGCTGAAGGAAACCATCGCCGGCTTCAAGGCGATTGTCGAAGGCGAATACGATCACCTGCCGGAACAGGCCTTCTATATGGTCGGCACGATCGAAGAAGCTGTCGAAAAAGCGAAGACGATTCAGTAATAGGGATCAGGAATCAGGGGCCAGGGATCAGGGAAGAGGCGCGGCAAAGCCGCACCACCCCTGACTCCTGAATCCTGACCCCTGAATCCTGAAAGGAAAAAAATGGCCATGACCCTACACGTCGACATCGTCAGCGCAGAAAAATCGCTTTACTCCGGCACCGCCGAAGTGGTGATCGCCCCCGGTCAGCGCGGCGAGCTCGGCATCTACCCGCGCCACACACCG
>JAKACL010000053.1 GCA_021821425.1 Pseudomonadota bacterium | reverse complement strand
TGGCATGCCACTCAAGGGCGAGTTTCTGCGCACATCAAAAATCGTCAACACCATGGTGGACCAGCTCGGCTCGTTCGCGTCGGAAGTGACGCGGGTGGCGCGCGAGGTGGGCACCGAAGGCAAGCTGGGCGGGCAGGCGCAGGTGCCGGGCGTATCGGGCACATGGAAAGGCTTGACCGACAACGTCAACCTGATGGCATCGAACCTGACCGATCAGGTCCGCGGTATCGCCCGCGTGGTCACTGCGGTCGCCAATGGCGATCTGAAGAAGAAACTGACCGTCGAGGCCGAGGGTGAAATCGCGGCCCTGACCGACACCATCAACAACCTGATCGATACCCTGGCGATCTTTACCGATCAGGTCACTGGGGTGGCGCGTGAAGTGGGGGTCGAAGGAAAACTGGGCGGCCAGGCCCGCGTGCCAGGCGCATCAGGCACGTGGCGGGACCTCACCGACAACGTCAACCAACTGGCCGCCAACCTGACCACCCAGGTGCGTGCCATTGCAGAAGTGGCTACCGCGGTGACCAAGGGCGACCTGACGCGCGAGATCGGCGTGGCGGCGGAGGGCGAGGTTGCAGTCCTCAAGGACAACATCAATGAGATGATCCGCAACCTCAAGGACACCACCGACAAGAATACCGAGCAGGACTGGCTCAAGACCAACCTCGCCCGATTCACGCGCATGCTGCAGGGTCAGCGCGAAATCATGACGGTCTACAAACTCATCCTGTCGGAGCTTGCGCCGCTGGTGAACGCCAGTCACGGCGTGTTCTATGGCATGCAGCAGGTGGAAAACGAAGAGCCGCGCCTTTCCTTGCAGGCAAGCTATGCCTACAAGGAACGCAAGAACCTGTCGAAGCATTTCAAACTTGGCGAAGGCCTGATCGGCGAATGCGCGCTTGAGAAGGAACGGATCCTGCTGACCAACGTGCCCAGCGATTATGTGCAGATCAGTTCCGGTTTGGGGCATGCGACGCCGCTGAACATCGTGGTCCTCCCTGTGATGTTCGAAGGCGACACCAAGGCGGTCATCGAATTGGCGTCATTCCAGCGTTTCAGCCCCACCCATTTGACCTTCCTCGAGCAGCTGACAGAGAGTATCGGCATCGTGCTGAACTCCATCGAGGTCAATTCCCGCACTGAGGCGCTGCTGCAGCAATCGCAAAAGATGGCGATGGCGCTGCAAAACCAGCAGGAGGAACTGCAGCAGACGAACGAGGAACTGGAACAAAAAGCGCGTCTGCTGGCCGATCAGAATGCCGCGGTCGAACGCAAGAACCAGGAAGTGGAAATCGCAAAACGTTCACTCGAGGAAAAAGCGGCCCAGCTGTCCCTGACGTCGAAATACAAGTCCGAATTCCTGGCAAACATGTCGCACGAGTTGCGTACGCCGCTCAATAGCCTGCTTTTGCTTTCACAGCAGCTGCAGGAGAACCCTGACCAAAACCTGACCGAACGGCAGGTCGAATATGCGGCCACCATTTTCGCTTCAGGCAACGATTTGCTCAACCTCATCAACGACATTCTGGATCTCTCCAAGATCGAGTCCGGAACGGTGACGGCGGATATTGGAGAGCTGAAGCTGGATGAACTCCGCAATTTCGTCGAGCAAACCTTCCGTCATATCGCTGAAGACAAAAAACTCGGCTTTTCGATCGAGATCGAGAATGGGTTGCCGCCGGCGATCCTGACTGACGAGCGACGCGTCAAGCAGATTCTCAAAAATCTGCTATCCAATGCATTCAAGTTCACCGCCGAAGGCCAGGTTGGCATGAAGATCAGCCGCGCCATCGAAGGATGGAACCCTGCCAACCCGTCACTGAATAATGCGGAAAGGGTGATTGCTTTTACGGTCACCGATTCCGGCATCGGCATTGCAGCAGACAAGCAGCGGGTGATTTTTGAGGCCTTCCAGCAAGCCGATGGCACCACGAGCCGCAAATATGGCGGCACCGGACTTGGTCTGGCGATCAGCCGTGAACTGGCACGCTTGCTGGGCGGTGAAATCACCGTCTATAGCGTGGAAGGGCAGGGTACTGTATTCACCGTCTACCTGCCCGACCGTTTCATGACGTCCACGATGGTCAGCGACTATTTTCCGGAGCCGGACGCGAGCATCCTGCCGCAGCCCGTGGTGACGGAAGAGCGCAGATACAAGAAACGGGCGTCCAAACCCTCCATGTTTGCGCCAACCCTGCTGGTGCCGGAACCCATTCAGGATGACAGGGCCACGATCCAGCCGGGTGATCGGGTGATACTCATCATCGAAGATGAGCAACCTGTCGCCGCGATGTTGCAGGATTTTGCCCATGATCGCGGCTTCAAGACGCTGGTGGCAACGCAGGGGCAAGCTGCTCTGACGCTGGCCAGGGAATACCGCCCCGACGCCATTACGCTGGACATTCAATTGCCGGACATGAGCGGCTGGGCCATTCTCGACAAACTGAAACACGAGCCGATTACGCGCCACATTCCCGTTCATGTCATTTCGGAGAATGGCGAAGACGAACGCAGCCGTAAGCTCGGTGCGCTGGCAGGGATCCAAAAACCGGTGGTCAAGGAAGCGCTCGGCCAGTCTTTCGCACGAATCGAGGAATTCCTTGCGCATAAAGTCAAAAATGTTCTGGTTGTCGAAGACCAGCCGCTGGAATGCAAGCGCATCGTCGAGCTGATCAGCAATAGCGATGTCAATATTTCTACGGCGGCGACAGGAAGCGAAGCGCTTGCGGCGCTAAAACAGTCGCAATTTGATTGCCTGGTGCTCGATCTGGGCTTGCAGGACACCACCGGTTTCGAGGTGATCGAAGAGATCAAGAAGGACGTCGGGCTGCGCTCGCTGCCGATTATTGTGTATACGGCACGCGACCTCACCCGTGATGAGGAAGCACGGCTCAAAAAAGTAGTCAAATCCATCATTGTGAAAGATGTCCGCTCCCTTGATCGTCTGCTGGATGAGGTGACGTTGTTCCTGCATCAGGTCGAGAGCGATCTGCCGGAATTCAAACGCAAAATTCTCGAACAGATACGCAAGACCGATCCGATGCTGGCGGACAAGAAGGTATTGATCGTGGATGACGATGTGCGCAATATCTTTTCGCTGACCGCCGTTCTGGAGCGCCACCGCATGCAGGTACTGTCTGCCGAAAATGGTAAAAGCGCCATTGCCCTGTTGAAAAAGAATCCTGGCATCGACATTGTGTTGATGGACGTCATGATGCCCGAGATGGACGGATACGAAACCATGCGTGCCATTCGCAAACTGCCCAAATTCAAGGCCTTGCCGATCATTTCCTTGACGGCCAAGGCGATGAAGGGCGATCGTGAAAAATGCATTGAGGCGGGTGCGTCCGACTACATCACCAAACCTGTTAACACGGAACAATTGCTGTCCTTGCTGCGCGTATGGCTCTATCGTTGATCCGCCTCTGACAGCGAGTTGCAACCAATGAATGCCGGAAATGAGGATATAGAAAATATCGAGATCCGGATGCTGCTGGAAGCCGTCTTCCAATACTATGGATTCGATTTTCGGCAATATGCACCGGCTTCCCTCAAGCGCCGTATACGCAACTGCGTACGCGAAGAAAGAGTGAGTTCGGTGTCAGCCCTGCAGGAAAGGCTGCTGTACAACACGGCGGCGATGGAGCGTTTCCTGCAGGAACTCTCGATTAACGTCACCGCCCTGTTTCGCGACGCCAGCTTTTACCGTTCCTTTCGCGAGAGGGTATTGCCACGGTTGCGTACCTATCCCTTCATCCGCATATGGCACGCCGGATGCTCTAGTGGAGAAGAGGTGTACTCCCTGGCTATTTTGCTGCAGGAGGAGGGCCTGTACGACCGCGCGCGCCTGTATGCGACCGACATGAACGAAGTGGTACTGGGACACGCAAAGGATGGCGTTTACCCGCTGGAGAAAATGGAGATTTATGGCCAGAACTATCTCCATGCGGGGGGCAGCCAGGCGCTGTCGGACTACTACACCGCACAGTACGGGCGAGCCATTTTTCACAGCAGCTTGAAGAAGAACATCATCTGGTCCCAGCACAATCTGGTCACTGACGGCTCGTTCAACGAGTTTCATGTGATTTTGTGTCGCAACGTGTTGATTTATTTCGATCAGACCTTGCAGGCTCGCGTGCACCGATTGTTGTATGAAAGCCTGGCCCCTTTCGGCATGCTGGGACTCGGCCAGATGGAGTCGATCCGATTCAGTGAACGTGAAGCATGTTACGAAACACTGGATGGCATGGAAAAGTGGTATAGCAAGGTACGCTGATCTCGGCTTGATCTGAGAGCCGTCGCTGAAGACGAGGCGAGGACAAAAAGGTGGAGTGGAGAACGATGGAATCAATAGCCAACAAAGCCAACATCCTGGTTGTGGACGACAACCCGGGCAAACGTCTTGCATTGGTATCTGTACTGGAGTCACTGAACCAGAACTGCGTCACTGCGGGATCTGGCGTCGATGCCTTGCGATGCCTGCTTGACCAGGAATTCGCAGTCATTCTGCTCGATGTACAGATGCCGGGCATGGATGGCTTTGAAACGGCGCGGCTGATTCGCAGCCGTCAGCGATCGGAGAGTACTCCCATCATTTTCATTACTGCTTATGTACGGGGTGAAATGGACATGCTGGAGGGCTATTCTCTGGGTGCCGTGGATTTCATTTTTACCCCGATAGTCCCGGAAATTCTCCGTGCAAAAGTCTCGGTATTCGTCGAACTGTCCAAGCAAATCCAGGCCATCAAACAGCACGAAGAGCATCTGGAACGCCTGGTTGAACTCCGCACTGCCGCTCTCACGGCAGAGATCGCCGAACGCAAGCAAGCGGAAGTGTCGATTCGCAAGCTCTCAAGTGCGATGGAAAAAGTCGCCGACTCGATATTCATCACCGATGCCAACGGGGTCATCGAGTACGTCAATGCCGCGTTTGTGATCGTCACGGGATATGAGCGGGATGAAGCCATCGGGAAGTCTCCACGGATCATCAAATCCGGCAATCACGATGAAAAGTTTTATGCGCAGATATGGGAAATCCTGCTTCGCGGCGAAGTCTATCGAAACGTCATCGTCAACCGCAGGAAAGACGGACAGCTATACCACGAGGCGGTGACCATCACTCCGCTGACAGATCCGCAGGGCAAGGTCACCCATTTCATCTCCTCCGGCAAGGACATGAGCGAAAGCATCCAGGCCCAGGAACGCCTCCAACATCTGGCTCACCATGATGCCCTGACGGGGCTGCCCAACCGCATGTTGTTTGTGGAGCGCCTGAAGCATGCGCTGCAACGCGCCCACCACCGCAAGCGTGCCGTCGCAGTCATGTTTCTTGACATGGATCGCTTCAAAATGGTCAATGACACGCTGGGTCATGAGGCGGGCGACCGGCTTCTGCAGGCCATGGCTTCGCGTCTGCTCGCGTGTGTGCGCGAGGGAGATACCATCGCTCGGTTCGGCGGCGATGAATTTGCCGGGTTGCTGAACGACGTTGCGTCGCCCGAAGATGTCGCGCCGATCGTGGGCAAATTTCTTGAGGCACTGGCACCCCCCTTCCTGATAGACGGGCATGAATTATTCGTGGGCGGCAGTATCGGCGTCAGTCTGTACCCGGACGATGGAGCTGATCCCCAGACCCTGATGAAGAATGCCGACACCGCCATGTACAGTGCAAAGCAGCGGGGCGGCAACAGCAGCGAATTTTACTTCGCCGGCATGAACGAGAATGCGCTGGCGCGTCTCGGTCTGGAAACCGGATTACGTCACGCCATCGATCGGCAGGAGTTCATCGTGAATTACCAACCGCAGATCGATTTGAAGACCGGACAAGTGGTTGGGTTTGAGACGTTGCTGCGCTGGGAGCGCCGGGACAGCGGGTCCGTTTCTCCGAAGGAGTTCATACCGGTTCTGGAGGAAACGGGTCTGATTGTCGCCGTCGGCGAATGGATGCTGCGTACTGCGTGCGAGCAGCATCGGGCCTGGCGAGAGGCCGGACTCCCTCCCCTCCGCTTGGCGGTGAATATTTCGAGTCGACAGTTTGAAGACAGTGACCTGGCAGAAACCTTGCGTCGCGTCATGCAGGACACCGCCATGTCGGCAGAATTTCTGGAGCTCGAGATTACGGAAAGCATCCTGATGAAAAATGCGGCTCGGGATATCGAAGCGTTGAGGGTGCTGAATGCGATGGGGATGCGATTTGCGATTGATGATTTTGGCACCGGCTATTCTTCATTGAGCTACCTGAAACGATTTCCAATCGATATTCTTAAGATCGACAAGGCGTTCATCCGCGATATCACCGACAACGGAGATGATGCGGCGATCGTCAAGGCCATCATCACCATGGCGCATAGTCTGGGTATCCAGGCGCTTGCCGAAGGGGTCGAAACTCGTGAGCAAGTGGAATTTCTAAGTCGGCAGGGCTGCGACCTCGCCCAGGGGTATTACTTCAGCGCGCCCTTGTCAGCCGGCGAGACCGAGCGAGTCCTGTTTGAAAAATACCCCGTTATTCCCGCCGTTAGGGAGAATGTGCTTTAACAGGGGGCACACCAAGGGGGAGGGAACCTGAAGTGTGTCCGGTTGGCGGCGCATCGCCCCTGACGAATCCGGTCAGGACGGTGCGCTGCGAGGCGTAAAACCGGCTTGTGCATCGTGCTAGACTCCCTCAAAACATGAGACAAGCATGGCCGAGGAGTCAGATCTTTCGCGTACCGAACCGGCAAGCCCGCGGCGCCTGCAAGAGGCGCGCAGTGCGGGCGATGTGCCGCGTTCGGCCGAATTTGCCGCGTGGGCGGTGCTGCTGTCGGCGCTGGGCGCGCTGAGCTGGCTGGCGCCGCGTCTGCTGCAGTCCCTGCAATCCCTGATCGAAGCGGCGTTCGCCCCGGGCGCCCATCCGCTTTCGCCGACTGTTCTCGAATCGCTCCAGACCGTGTTGTGGGTACTGGTGCCCTTGCTGGCGGTCATTTTTGCCGCCGCACTGGTGGCGCCGATGCTGCTTTCCGGCTGGGTCTATGCGCCGCAGCGCGCGCAGGCCGATTTGAGCCGGGCCCCTCTCCATCCTTACAAACCCCTGGCGCGGCTGTTCTCAGCCGATGCCTGGTTCGATGGCGGGCTGGTGCTGCTGAAGCTCGCGCTGATTGCGGCCGCGGTCGGCTGGGTGCTGACGGGAGAATGGCACGCGCTGCATGACCAGTCCGCCAACGCTGCGCTGGCACCGGCCGCGGCCTGGGTCGGGCGGGGCGTGCTGGCGCTGGCTGCGGCGCTGACGGTGATTGCCGCGCTGGATGCGGGCTGGCGCTGGTGGCGCTATCTGCGCCGTCATGCGATGACCTGGCAGGAGGTGCTGGCCGAGGCGCGCGAAGCCGAGGGCAGTCCGGAAATGCGGGCGCAGCTGCGTGAACGCCAGCAGTCGGGGGCGAACGCCGGGGCCAAGGCGCGCCCTCAGCCTAATCCTCTCCCGGGGGGAGAGGGGACGAGCGCTCGGCCCGGATCGATTAACGAGGTGATCGGGTGAACGGGCAGGGCGTGATGGTGATGGGCATGCCGCTGAATCGGCTGGCGGTGCCGCTGCTGGTGCTGCTGATTCTGGCGATGATGATCCTGCCCTTGCCCACCTTCATGCTCGACGTGCTGTTCACGCTCAACATCGCGCTGGCGATGATCGTGATGCTGGTGAGTCTGAATGCGCGGCGGCCGCTCGATTTTTCGGTGTTCCCCACGGTGCTGCTGCTGACCACGCTGCTTCGTCTGTCGCTCAACGTCGCGTCCACCCGCATCATCCTGATGCAGGGCCACACCGGGCCGGACGCGGCGGGCAAGGTGATCGAATCCTTCGGTAACTTTCTGGTGGGCGGCAACTACGTCGTCGGCTTCGTGGTGTTCCTGATCCTGGTCATCATCAATTTCGTCGTCATCACCAAGGGCGCCGGGCGCATCGCCGAGGTGGCGGCGCGCTTCACGCTGGACTCGATGCCGGGCAAGCAGCTGGCAGTGGATGCAGACCTCAACGCGGGCTTCATCAACGAGTCCGAAGCGCGCAGCCGGCGTGCCGACATCGGTCGCGAAGCGGACTTCTATGGCGCGATGGACGGCGCCTCCAAGTTCGTGCGCGGCGACGCCATCGCCGGCATTGTCATCCTGGTGGTCAACCTGGTCGGCGGCGTGCTGGTCGGGCTGTTCCAGCACGACCTGGGGCTGACCGAGGCGCTCGGGCGGTATGCGCTGCTGACGGTGGGCGACGGCCTGGTGACGCAGATTCCGGCGCTGATCATTTCGACTGCGGCGGGCATCGTGGTCAGCCGCGCGTCGAGCGAGCAGGATCTGTCGCGCGAGTTTTCCACCCAGATTTTCGGCCGCCCGCAGACGCTGTTCGTTGCCGCCGTCGTGCTGGGGGCGCTGGGCCTGATTCCGGGCACGCCGCATCTGGCCTTCCTGACAATTGCCGCGGTGCTGGGCGGACTGGGGGGATGGCTGCTGCGACGCCAGCGCGCGGTGCTTGCAGTCACGCCACTACTGGAGCCGATCGAGGAATTGCCCGCGCCGCTCGACGTCACCTGGGACGACATCCCGCCGGTCGACGTGTTGGCGCTCGAAGTCGGCTACCGGCTGATTCCGCTGGTCGACCGCAACCAGGGTGGTGAGGCGTTGGCGCGAATCACCGAGTCGCGCCGCCATTTTGCCGCCGACATGGGTTTGGTGGTCCCGCTCATCCGCGTGCGCGACAACCTCGAGCTCAAGCCCAACAGCTATCGCATCACGCTCAAGGGCGTGGTCGTGGCGCACGGCGAAATGCCGACCGGCCAGGTGCTGGCGGTGGACATGGGCGATGTGCTGGGTACGCTCGATGGCACGTCGGGCGCCGATCCGCTGACCGGGCTGCCGGGCATCTGGATCGAGACGGGGCGCGAGGAGGAAGCCGAATTGCGCGGCTTCGTCGTGCTGGAGCCGGCCGAGCTGATCGCCCGCCAGGTCGAGGCGGTGTTCCGCCAGCACGCGCCCGAACTCCTGGGACGCACCGAAGTGCAGCAGTTGCTCGACACGCTGGCGCGCACGCACCCGGGACTGGTCGAGGACGTGACGCCGCGTCATCTGCCGCTGACCACGGTGCAGACGGTGCTGCAGCAATTGATCGCGGAAAACGTCTCGATCCGCGACACCCGCACCCTGTTCGAAACGCTGGCGGCGCGTGCGCCCAGAAGCCAGGCCATCGACGAACTGCTGGAAACCGTGCGCGCCGCGCTCGGCCGCAGCATCGTCGACCGCCTGTTCGAAGGCAGCGATACGCTGCATGTGATCGGGCTGGCGCCGGCGACCGAAGCTCGCCTGTTCAATGAAATGGGCGACGAAGGCGAAGCGCTGCTGAGCCCGGCCACGCTGGAAGCGCTGAACCAGGCCGCCGAGCGCGCGCTGGCCGAACAGGAAAGCGCCGGCTACCCGCCGGTGCTGCTGACCTCGGCCGGTTTGCGCGCGGTTCTGTCGCGGCTGTTGCGGCGCAATCAGCCGCGGCTGGCGGTGATTGCCTTTGCCGAGGTGCCTGCCGATAAAATGGTGCGGGTGACTACGGAACTGAGCATGGGAGAAGCGGCATGAGCGTACAGGTATTCGTCGCCGCGAATGCGCGTGAAGGGTTGGCGCGCGTTCGTCGCGAACTCGGCGACGACGCCGTGGTGCTGTCGACGCGACCGCATCCGCAGGGCGTCGAACTGGTGGCCAGCGCCTACGGTGACCTGACCGTGGCGGCGGCAGGTGAAGCGGCAGACAGCGCCAGCGGTTCGCGCATCCTGCACGAGCTGTCGCGGCTGCGCGGCATGCTGCAAAACCAGCTGGCGGGTTTTGCCTGGGGCGCCGGGCGGCGGCGCGACCCGGTGCGGGTGGCGCTGCTGCAAACGCTGTTCGCCGCCGGCTTCGGCAGTGCACTCGCCCGCACGCTGGCGGCGCGCCTGCCGCGCGGGCTCGACACCGATGCCGGCCAGCGCTGGCTGCGTCAGGTGCTGATCCGCAATCTGCCGCTGCTGGGACGCGACGCCGATCTGCTGGCGCGGGGCGGCCGTTACGCGCTGGTCGGCCCCACCGGTTCGGGCAAGACCACCACGCTCGCCAAGCTCGCCGCGCGCGCGGTCGATGTCCACGGCGCCGACGCCGTGGCGCTGGTCGCGGCCGACACCTACCGCATCGGCGCCGCAGCGCAGCTTGGCGTCTATGCCGACCTGCTCGACGTGTCGCTGCATGTCGCGGACGCCCCGGCCCGGCTGACGCAGCTGCTGCCGGAGCTTGCGGCCAAAAAATTGGTGCTGATCGACACCGCCGGTTTTGCGCCGAACGATCCGCGCACGCGTGACGTGCATGCGCTCGACGCGCTGGGGGTGCGCCGCATCGTCGTGATGTCCGCGGCCCAGCAGGGCGCGGCGATCGAGCAGGCGATCGCGCGCTTCGGCCGGGGTGCGGCCGCCTGCATCCTGACCAAGCTCGACGAGACCCCGCAGCCGGGCGCCGCGCTCGACAGCCTGATCCGCCACCGCCTGCCGCTGGCCTATCTCAGCAGCGGCCAGCGGGTGCCGGAAGACCTGCACGCACCCAATGCCGCCTATCTGATCGACCGCGCGCTGAAAGGCGGCCAGCTGGCCACCCCGCATGCGCTCGACGCCGAGGACTGGCCGCTGTTTGCCGGCGTCGAGGCCGAGCGCAGCGAACGCCGTGCAGGCTGACCAGGCAGCCGGACTGCGGCGGCGCAAGGCGCGCCAGCCGCGGCGCTGCATTCACGGTTTCTTCGACTCCCCCGACGCCAGCACCCGCCTGGCACATGCCCTGCACCGGCTCGGACGGACGGTCCTCCTGATCGACCTGAATGGCCGCCTGTTTGATACTGCTGCGCCGCGCAGCCTGTTCGACTGGAAGCGCCAGATCGAGCGCGGGCAGCTTCACACGCTGCCGCAGCCCTATGGCGAGGGCTGGGTTGCGCCCGGCATGCCGGCCGACGAAGCAGGCTTGAGCGATAGATTGACCGGCTACGATTCGATGCTGTTCGATGCCGGCCGGCCGCACACCCTGCCCGGTCTGCTGGCAGGCGCAATCCATGATGCCGTTGTCGAAGTCGGTTGCAGCGATGAATCGATGCGCTACGCCTACGCGCTGATCAAGACCCTGATGCAGCGGGGCGGCGTATCCCGTATCGGCCTGCTGGGCGACGCCGGCGCCTGCGTCCAGGTGCAGGCCGCGTGTTGCCGCTTTATCGGGCAGGCCATGTCGCAGGTGCTTTTCGATGCGGCACGCGAAGATGCCCCATTTGCCGCGCTTGCCGTTAGAATGGCGGGCGATGAGACGCGCCTGGCGGCTCGCGACAAAACAGAACGCTCTGGAAACATGGCCTTGAAACATGGCGGTTAAACCCTCGTCGCAAGACGAACAAGTCACCAAGTACGCACCGCTGGTCAAGCGCATCGCGTACCACATGATGGCGCGCCTGCCGGCCAGCGTCGAAGTCGACGACCTGATCCAGGTCGGACTGATCGGTCTGCTGGACGCGGTCGGCCGCTTCGACGGCACCCAGGGCGCCCAGTTCGAGTCCTATGCCACCCAGCGCATACGCGGCGCCATGCTCGACGAGCTGCGCGAGGCCGACTGGCTGCCGCGCCACGTGCGGCAGAAATCGCGCCAGATCGAATCGGCCATCCACCGGCTGGAGCAGCGCAACGGCAAGTCGCCCACCGAACAGGAAATCTCCGCCGAGCTGGGTATGCCGATCGACCAGTACCAGTCGATGCTGGGCGACGTGAAATGTTCGCAGCTGCTGTATTACGAAGACTTCTCGGACGAAGACAGCGCCAGCTTCCTCGAGCGCTATCTGGTCGACGGCAGCAACGACCCGCTCTCGGTGCTGGAGGATGCCGGCTTCCGCGAGGGCCTGATCGCCGCGATCCATCATCTGCCCGAGCGCGAGCGCAGCATGATGGGCATGTACTACGAGCAGGATATGAACCTGAAGGAAATCGGCGCCGTGCTCGGCGTGTCCGAATCGCGCGTGTGCCAGTTGCATTCGCAGGCGGTGGCGCGTCTGCGTGCCCAGCTGAAAATATGGAAAGACTGATTGCAGCAGCGTCCCGCGGGGCGGAATGCGAATAAATCCGCGATAATGACGGCTTGTTCATCCTGCTCGCATCGCCCTCCATGAGCCAAGCCCCCCTCGCCAAAAACGCAGCCAAGAAAAAAGCCCTCGATTACCATCGCCTGCCGAAACCCGGCAAGCTGTCGGTCGAATCGTCCAAGCCCTGTTCCACCCAGCAAGACCTCTCGCTCGCCTACACCCCCGGAGTGGCGCAGCCGGTGCTGGAAATCGCGCGCAATCCGAAGACGGCCTACGACTATACCAACAAGGGCAACCTGGTCGCGGTGATCACCGACGGCACCGCCATTCTTGGCCTCGGCAATCTCGGGCCGCTCGCCGCCAAGCCGGTGATGGAAGGCAAGGGCGTGCTGTTCAAGCAGTTTGCCGGCATCGACGTCTACGACATCGAAGTCAACGCGAAGACGCCGCAGGACTTTATCAAGGTGGTGGAAGCGATCGCCCCCACCTTCGGCGGCATCAACCTCGAGGACATCGCCGCGCCCCACTGCTTCGAGATCGAAGCCGCGCTGAAGAAGTCGCTCGACATCCCGGTGTTCCACGACGACCAGCACGGCACCGCCGTCATCATCTGCGCCGGCCTGATCAATGCCCTGCACCTGCAGGGCAAGACCCTGGACACCGCGAAAATCGTCTGTCTGGGCGCCGGTGCGGCGGGCATCGCCTCGCTCAACCTGCTGGTCGCAATGGGCGCGAAAAAATCCAATATCCTGCTGGTCGATTCGAAAGGCGTGGTGCACAAGGGTCGCACCGACCTCAACAGTTTCAAGAAGACGTATGCGCGTCAGACCCAACTGCGCACCCTGGCCGACGCGATGGCCGGCGCCGATGCCTTCATCGGCGTGTCGGGCGCCAATTTGGTCAGCCCGGCGATGGTGAAGTCCATGGCCGACAAGCCAGTGGTTTTTGCGCTCGCCAACCCCAATCCGGAAATCCTGCCTGAGAAGGCGAAAGCCGCGCGCAGCGATCTGATCATGGCGACGGGACGCTCGGACTACCCCAACCAGGTCAACAACGTGCTGGGCTTTCCCTTCATCTTCCGCGGCGCGCTCGATGCGCACGCGAAGCAGATCACCGAGGCCATGCTGATCGCAGCGGTGCACGCACTGGCCGGCCTGGCGCGCGAGCCGGTGCCGGCTGCGGTGCTGAAGGCCTACAAGCTCACCAAGCTGAAATTCGGC
>JAKACL010000052.1 GCA_021821425.1 Pseudomonadota bacterium | reverse complement strand
ATGGCCTGGCTGGCGCGCCCGCCCGGCGAACCTCGGCACACGCCGCAGTCCTAAAGGACTCCGATCCACTACGTGCTAAAGCACGTGCGGAATCGTATGCGCTACACTCCCGGGCATGAAAATCGCCGCCTGGAACGTCAACTCCCTCAAGGTCCGTCTGCCGCAGCTGCTGGACTTTCTCGCCACCCGCCAGCCCGATGCGCTGTGCCTGCAGGAAACCAAGCTCAGCGACGACAATTTCCCGGTTGCCGAGCTGGCAGCGGCCGGCTATCGCGTCGCATTTTCCGGCCAGAAGACCTATAACGGCGTCGCCATCGTCAGCCGCGCCGAGCCGCTGGACGTGCAGATCGGCATTCCGGGGCTGGAGGACGAGCAGAAGCGCGTCATTGCCGCCACCGTCGACGGCGTGCGGCTGGTGTGCGTGTACTGTCCCAACGGCCAGACCCTCGATTCCGACAAGTATCCGTACAAGCTCGCCTGGTTCGATGCGCTGGCCGTCTGGCTGAAGGACGAGCTCGCACGTCATCCTAAGCTCGCCGTGCTGGGCGACTACAACATCGCGCCGGAAGACCGCGATGTGCATGATCCGCAAGCATGGGAGGGCTGCGTGCTGGTGTCCGAACCCGAGCGCGACCGCTTCCGTACCTTGCTGGCGCTGGGGCTGAAAGACAGCTTCCGCCTGTTCGACCAGCCGGAAAAAGCCTTCAGCTGGTGGGACTACCGGATGATGGGCTTCCGCCGCAACCACGGCCTGAGAATCGACCATATCCTGCTGTCCGAGCCGCTTGCGGCCGCCTGCATCTCATCCTCCATCGACCGCGACATGCGCAAGCTGGAACGGCCGTCGGATCATGCACCGGTGCTGGCAGAAATCCGTCTGACCGATTGAATTTTTAATCGACCCCGAGGCCAAACCAAAGGAGCAGGCGCACCCAACTTCACAGTATTCAGGCAAATTTTCGCTGGCGCCTTTCGACCCATAACGGCCAAGTGCCCGCAACCGCACGCTGGCTCTCCTCTGACAGGATAATTTTTCTCCCGACCCTTATGTTTTTTGGATTCCTGTCGATTTATATGTTTAAGGTGAAAATTGTTTGGACTGCAGGTGTCAGTGATATAAATGTCCTCTCCCCTGCCAAAAACAATCCCGGCTAACGTACGACAAAAGGGGGTAATGGTGCGCCGAATTCCACGCTCCCGGCAGGCAGCATTCACCTTGATCGAGTTAATGATCGCACTCGTTGTTGTTGGGGCGTTGGCGGCGATTGCCATTCCCAGTTATCAGGCTTACATCGAGCGAGCCAAGCGAAGCCAGGCGATCGCAGATATCGGCCAACTGAGCATGGCTCTAGAACGCTTTCATACCATTAAAGGCATTTATCCAGCCAATCTGGCCGCATTGGGCGGGGGCCTGCCGCTCTCCGATCCTTGGGGAAACCCCTACCAGTATCTGGCGATCGAGGTTGTTCCGCCCCCCAATATCGGCGCCGTCCGGCGCGACAAGAACCTGAACCCCCTGAACAGCGACTATGACCTGTACAGCATGGGGCCGGACGGGCGGACCCAGAAGCAACTCACTGCTACAACGGCACGGGACGATATAGTCCGTGCCGGAAATGGCGGTTTCATTGGTGTGGCTTCGGAGCACTGAGACTTGCGGCGCCCGCACCTGAACAGCAAGGTCGGGCGCCGACTGTTCCTGCTTTTTCTGCTGGCGGCACTCCTGCCGATGGGCGGGCTCGCGGTCTATGCCTATGTCCGTGTCAGCGACATGCTGGTGGAGACCAACGATCACCGTCTGCAACAGGACAGCAAGGCGCTCGGCATGAGCGTGATCCAAGAACTGAACTGGCGCGCCCAGGTCCTGAAGCGCGAGGCAATACGCATCACCGGCGGCGGCGACCTGTCCGAAGTGACGCCAGAAGGCTTTGTAAGTCTGACATTCCGGCCCAATTCCGCCAACCTCAAGCCCGACCAGGCGCGACATCTTGCATATGGCAAGATCGCACTCAGCCTCGCCCTGGGAGACGATGCCGGCATGTTGCTGCGTCCCGAGTTGTCCGACCGCGTGTTGTTCGCGCGCCTGGACATGGCAAACATATGGCGTAACGATCACGCGCCAGAGCGCTATTGCATTCTGGACTCGGATCACCGGACGCTTTATTGCACGCCAAATTTGCAGGCGCCCGCGCCGACGGCATGGCCGAGCACACTGGCTCGGCAAAACATCGGTACGTTCACCTGGCGTATCGGCAATGAAGCGTTTCTTGGCGGTTTCTGGCGGGCTCGCCTTCAGGCGCCCTATGCCCATCCCGGCCTGGTCGTCATGGTGGCCGAGCCGAAGCACACCCTGCTGCGCGATCTGAGGCAATTCCGTCTGGCCTTCTTTGCTATTGCAATCCTGGCTTTTGGCCTGGCGCTGTTGCTGGCTCTGAGCCAGATCCGCCGGCAGTTGCGCCCCCTGGAACTGCTGATGGAAGGCACACGCGCCCTGTCCGCAGGCGATTTCTCGGCGCGTGTCATCGTGCCCAACAACGATGAATTTGGCAGTCTTGCGCAATCCTTCAACCACATGTCCGACACGCTGCAGCACAAGTTCCACATGCTGCAGATGCTGGCGGAACTGGACCGGGCCATCCTCAATGCCTCGGAGATGGATCATGTCATTCAGGCGGTGTTGGGCCGCATCCACCAGGCCATTCCCTGCGACTGCGCAGGGATCATGCGTCTCGATGGCCATGGCGGCGGCAGACTCCTGACCACATGCGACCCACACGAACGGCTCGGCAAAGCGTGGGGTTGTCCGGACGTCACCGCCTTGCTTCCAGAAAAAATGGGGCAGTCTTGGTACAGACTGGAATGGGGCGACAATCGCCCGGAATGCCTGCGGCACATATCAGACCATCGCCTTGAACAGGCCCTGATCTTTCCGGTTCGGGTCAACGAACGCATCGACAGCCTGCTGATCCTGGGCTACGGGAAACGCATCGATGGCCTTGACGATATCGTTGGGGCCAGCCACATCCTGACCGACCGGTTGGCCGTGGCCGCGTCGAACATTGCGTGGGAAGAAAAACTCTACCACCAGGGCCACTACGATGCACTGACCGAACTGCCCAATCGGGTGCTGCTTCGGGACCGCGTCGAACAAGCCCTGATACGCGCCGATCGCGAGCACACCCTGGTGGCCGTCATGCTCGTCGACCTGGACAATTTCAAGGAAATAAACGACAGCCTCGGACACACGGCAGGCGACGAATTGCTCGTGGAATGCGCTCGCCGGCTCAAAGCCGGCACCCGGCAAAGCGACACCACCGCACGCCTGGGTGGCGACGAATTCGTCGTGCTGCTGCCTGATCTGCCGCGAGGGGGAGAATCGACATTCCTGGACGCACTGGCGCGCAAATTCAATGATGTGCTGGCCGCTCCCGTGTCCATTAGCGAACGCAGGGTCACCACGCAGGCCAGCATCGGCATCGCGCTCTATCCGGATAACGCCTCAAATTTTGAGGACCTGCTGAAAATGGCCGACGCCGCCATGTATGAATCGAAACGCCAGCAACCCGGCAGCTTCTGCTTCTATTCCAGCAATTTGAACGCCGAAGTCCGGGCGCGCTTCGAGCTGATCCAGGATCTTCGCGAGGCCATCGGCAAGGACGAACTGTTGCTCCATTACCAGCCCAAGGTCTCGACCACTACAGGATGCATCGTGGGGGCGGAAGCCCTGCTACGCTGGAATTCACCGAAGCGCGGTTTGCTGTCGGCCGTCAAGTTCGTGTCGCTGTTCGACGAGACCGGATTGGGAAACTGGCTCGGCGAATGGGTGATGGAACGGGCCTGCGCCCAGATGGTCGAATGGGATCGCGAGGGCCTGGCGCCCATCCCGGTGTCGGTAAACCTCTCCCCGCTGAATTTCCTGGAAGGAGATCTGATCGCCAGGATCGTGAATATCCTCACACGGCACAGCCTCGACCCACGCCGACTGGAACTGGAAATTCTTGAAGCCACCGCGGTCAATGAATCGCCGGAAATACACGCCACCCTCCTGCAGTTGCGTGCGATGGGCATCAGCATTGCGCTGGATGATTTCGGCACAGGCTACTCGTCGCTGGTCTATCTGACCCAATTGCCGGCCAATGTACTCAAGCTGGATCAAGCCTTCATCCGCAACCTGGCCACCGATCCGCGACAGCAGTCCATTGTTGAGAGAATCATCGCCCTCGCCCGCGTATTGGATTTTCAGGTTGTCGCGGAGGGTGTCGAGCAAGAAGACCAGAGAACACTACTTTCCACCATGGGCTGCCATCTGATCCAGGGCTACCTGATCAGCCGTCCCGTACCCGCTCTTGAGTTCGCCGCGCTACTCCGCGCCAACGGGCCATGTGACACCCTGTACGAGAAACAAGGCTTTTTACCGGACAAGAAAAACTCGCTACGGGCGGCGACGTGCATAAGGCGTCCAGAGGACAGCTAACTGTTTCAGCGGACTACTGCCGGGAGGTAAAACGGCGGCCACAGGCCGACGTTTTTTTAATACTGCACCACCGCCGGATCCAGGCTGCGCCACAGATACCAGGTGGCGACGGTGCGCCACGGCGCATGGCGCTCGCCGTGCTGGCGCAGGAAGGTGGGCGTAGGGCGGTCACCGTCGAGATACTGCAGCGCGACGGCCTTCTGCAGGCCGATGTCGTCGACCGGCCAGACGTCGGGGCGGCGCAGGCTGAATATCAGGAACATCTCGGCGGTCCAGCGGCCGATGCCGCGCACGTCGACGAGTTCGGCGATCACCGCCTCGTCTTCCATTTTTTTCCAGCGTGCCGGTTCGATGCGGCCATCGACGAAATGGCCGGCCAGATCGCGCAGGTATTCGGCCTTGCGGCGCGACAGGCCGCAGGCGGCGAGCGCGTCGAGTTCCAGCGTGGCGATGTGCTCGGGCCTGACGGTCTGCGCATAATCGGCAAAACGCGCCCACACGCTGTCGGCGGCCTTGACCGAGATCTGCTGGCCGACGATGGCGCGGGCCAGGGTCTGGAACGGGTCGCCGCGGTTGGCGAGGATGGCATCGGAATAGCGCGCGATCAGCGCGGCCATCACCGGGTCGGCGGCAGCGAGCTCAGTGCAGGCCGGTTTCCAGTACGCGGGTGCCGCAAGCGTTTTCACAGCAATATGATGTCGTACTGTTCCTGCGGATAGGTCGTCTCGACCTGCAGCGACACCGGCTTGCCGATGAAGTCGATGAGTTGGGCGAGGCTGCCGGACTCCTCGTCGAGAAACAGGTCGATCACGCTTTGCGAGGCAACGATGCGGTATTCGCGCGCGACGAACTGCCGCGCCTCGCGCAGGATCTCGCGCAGCACGTCGTAGCACACGGTCTGCGCGGTCTTGATTTCGCCGCGGCCGGCGCAGGTGGGGCAGGGTTCGCACAGCACATGCGCCAGCGATTCCCGGGTCCGCTTGCGCGTCATCTCGACCAGCCCGAGCGCGGAGAAGCCGGAAACCGTAGTACGGGTGGGATCGCGCGCCAGCGCCTTCTTCAGTTCGGTCAGCACCGCTTCCTGGTGCTCGGCGTTGTCCATGTCGATGAAGTCGATGATGATGATGCCGCCCAGGTTGCGCAGTCGCAGCTGGCGCGCGATGGACTGCGCGGCCTCGAGATTGGTCTTGAAGATGGTGTCGTCGAAGTTGCGCGCCCCGACGAAGCCGCCTGTGTTGACGTCGACCGTGGTCAGCGCCTCGGTCTGGTCGATGATGACGTAGCCGCCGGACTTGAGGTCGACACGTCGTCCCAATGCCTTGGCGATTTCGTCTTCGACGGCGTAGAGGTCGAACAGCGGACGGTCGGCGCTGTAGTGTTGCAGTTTGTCGTGCACGGCATGGGTATAGTTCTGTGCGAACTCGACCATGCGCTGGTAGGTTTCGCGCGAATCGATCAGGATGCGGGCGGTATCGCGGTTGACGAAGTCGCGCAGCACTCGGAGCGAGAGATCGAGATCCTGGTACAGGATGCATGGCACGACGCAATTGCCGCGCGCCTGGATGTTGCCCCACAGACGCCGCAGGTAGTCGATGTCGGCCTGCATTTCGGTGTCTTCGGCGGTCTCGGCCATGGTGCGCACGATGAAGCCGCCGGTGGCATCTTCCGGCATCAACCGGTGCAGCTTCTGACGCAACTGTTCGCGCTCCTCCTCGCCTTCGATTTTCTGCGAAATGCCGATATGCGATTCCTGCGGCAGGTAGACCAGGTAGCGACCGGCGAAGCTGATCTGGGTCGATAGGCGCGCACCCTTGGTGCCGATCGGGTCCTTGATCACCTGCACCATCAGGCTCTCGCCTTCGTGCAGGATCTGCTCGATGGGGCGCTCGGCCTCGCTGCCGCGCCGCGCCTGCCAGATGTCGGCCACGTGCAGGAAGGCCGCGCGCTCCAGCCCGATATCGATGAAGGCAGACTGCATGCCCGGCAGCACG
Organism: Pseudomonadota bacterium; assembly: GCA_021821425.1. Next base: position 6,851 of record JAKACL010000052.1, on the reverse strand, counting down.
CGCACCACGCGGCCCATGTAGATATTGCTGACCAGTCCGCGACACTGCGCGCGCTCGATGTGGAGTTCCTGCACCGCGCCCAGATGCAATACGGCGACGCGCGTTTCCTGCGGGGTGACGTTGACGAGGATTTCTTCGCTCATGGCAGGAGGGCGGGGGTCAAATCACGAAACCAAACTGGTTCAGCAGCGTGCTCGTTTCATATAACGGCAATCCCATGATGCCGCTGTAGCTGCCATCGATATGCTCGATCAATGCGCCGGCGCGCCCCTGGATGCCGTAGGCGCCCGCCTTGCCGAGGTATTCGCCGGTTTCGAGGTAGCGCGCGATGGTGGCGGCGTCGATCGCGGCAAACCGGACCCGGCTCGACGACAAGCGCAATTCCATACGGTCTTCGTGATGCACCGCCACGGCAGTATGTACCTGGTGCTGGCGTCCGGACAGGCGCGCCAGCATGGCGGCGGCATCCAGACGGTCGCGCGGCTTGCCGAGAATGTCGCCGTCGAGTTCGACCACCGTGTCCGCACCCAGCACCGGAAAACGCAACAGGTGGCGCAGGTCCACGGCACGCCAGCCGCAGGCGGCTTTTTCGGCCGCCATGCGCTGCGCAAAATCGGCAGCCGCTTCGCCGTCGCGAGGCACTTCGACAACGTCCAGGCGACCGGCCACGGCGCGCAGCGGCAGCACGTCGTAGGCGATGCCAATCTGCTTCAGCAGTTCGCGCCTCCGGGGCGATTGCGAAGCCAGGTAAATGCGTTTGTCGACCAGCATGTGTTGGAACCCCCCTCAATCCCGATGGTAGGGATGTCCCTTGATGATACAGGCGGCGCGGTATAACTGCTCGGCCAGCATCACGCGGGCGAGCGCATGCGGCAGGGTCAGTTTCGACAGGCCCAGCAGTTTCCCGGCCCGCGCCTTGATGCTGTCGTCGAGGCCATCGGCGCCGCCGATCACAAACGCCGGTGACAGGCCCTCATTCATCCAGCCGGTCAGCCACGATGCCAGTTCGCGCGTCGTCACCTGCGCACCGCGCTCGTCGAGCACCACCGGCACGCTGCCGGCGGGCAGCGCGGCGAGGATGCGATCGGCTTCCAGTTGCCGCGCCCGCGCACCGTCCTCCCCGGCCACCCGGTGACCCGGCTTGATTTCGGTGAGCGCGAGCAGCAGGTCGGACGGCATGCGACGCGCGTAGTCGTCGTAGCCCGCATTGATCCAGCCGGGCATCTTGTGGCCGACGGCAATCAGATGCAGCTTCACTGCTTCACTTAATGATCGGCTTGTATGTGTCGGGCGCGCGCCGCTTCGGCCGCGCCCCACAGCTCTTCCAGGTTGTAGTGCGAGCGCACGGCGGGCAGCATCACGTGGACGATCACGTCGCCGAGGTCGAGCAGCACCCAGTCGCCGGTGTCCTCGCCTTCGGTGTTGCCGACGTAGGCGTTCGCTGCCTTCATCTTGACGCGCACATTGTCGGCGAGCGCGCGGGTCTGGCGGTTGGACGAGCCGCTGGCGATCACCATGCGCTCGAACAGCGAAGTGAGCTTGCCGGTATCGAGCACGGTGATGTCCTGCGCCTTGACGTCTTCCAGGGCATCGACGATCAGTTTGATTTTGTCTTCAGTGTTCATAAGGGTATGTAGAGTTGGTGTTCGTGAATATAGTCGAGCACGGCGTCGGGCAGCAGATAGCGTGCGCTGCCCCGCCGTGCCAGGGTGTCGCGGATGGCGGTGGCGGAAATGTCGAGCGGCGGCGTCTGCCGGACGCGCACCTCGCCGGCGGGCCCAGCCGTGTGCTGCCGCTGCGCGACCTCGTCTCTCAGCATAGCCGGCATCGCGTCCGCATCCAGCAGCGACGTGCCCGGCCGCGCCGCCACCGCAAGGTTGGCCAGCTCGAACAGCCGCCGCCATTCATGCCAGGTCGGCAGGCCGAAAAACGCGTCGGCGCCCAGCAGCAGCCACAACGGCCGCTCGGCGCCCAGTTCGGTGCGTAGCGCCGTCAGCGTATCGACCGTATAGCTCGGCGCGTCACGTTCGACCTCGCGCGCATCCAAGCCGAAATGCGGGTTGCCGGCAATCGCCCGGCGCACCATTTCCAGCCGGTGGCGGGCCGCCGTGCGCGGCGCCCCGCGGTGCGGCGGCTGTCCGGCGGGGATGAAGACGACGCGCTCGAGGCCCAGCGCATCGGCCATCTCCTCGGCGAGACGCAGGTGCCCGTAGTGGATCGGATCGAAGGTGCCGCCCATCACGCCGACGGATTGTGAAGAGGGAAGGGTAAGGTTCGGCGAAGCCGACATCTCACCCGCGAACGTGGCCGTCTCCCAGCACCACCCATTTCTGGCTGGTCAGGCCTTCCAGCCCGACCGGACCGCGCGCGTGGATCTTGTCGGTGGAAATGCCGATCTCGGCCCCGAGGCCGTATTCGAAACCGTCGGCAAAGCGCGTCGAGGCATTGACCACCACGCTGGCCGAATCGACCTCGCGCAGAAAGCGGCGCGCCCGGCCGTAGTCCTCGGTCACGATGGCGTCGGTGTGCTGCGAGCCGTGGGTATTGATGTGCGTTATCGCGGCGTCGATGTCGTCGACCACCTTGACCGCGATGATGGGGCCGAGGTATTCCTCGGTCCAGTCGGATTCCACCGCGGCTTTCAGCTTGTCCGCCGCGATGCACGCGCCCCGCAGGATCGCCAGCGCCTCCGGGCAGCCGCGCATTTCGACGCCCTTGCCGGCCAGCATCCTGCCGATGCCGGGCAATGCGGCAGCCGCGACGCCGCGCGCCACCAGCAGCGACTCGGTGGTGTTGCAGGTGCCGTAGCGCTGGGTCTTGGCGTTCTCGACGATCTTCAGCGCCTTGGCAAGGTCGGCACGGTCGTCGACATACACATGGCAGTTGCCGTGCAGGTGCTTGATCACCGGCACGCGCGCTTCGGCGGTGATGCGCTCGATCAGGCCCTTGCCGCCGCGCGGCACGATCACATCCACATAATCCTTCATGGTGATGAGCTCGCCCACCGCGGCGCGGTCGGTGGTTTCGATCACCTGCACCACGGTTGCCGGCAGCCCGGCGGTTTCCAGCCCCTCGCGCACGCAGGCGGCGATGGCCTGGTTCGAATGCAGCGCTTCGGAGCCGCCGCGCAGAATCGCCGCGTTGCCGGACTTCAGGCACAGGCCGGCCGCATCCGCCGTCACGTTGGGACGCGCCTCGTAGATGATGCCGATGACGCCGAGCGGCACCCGCATCTTGCCGACCTGGATGCCGGACGGGCGGAACTTGAGGCCGTCGATCTCGCCGACCGGGTCCGGCAGCGCAGCGATCTGCTCGAGGCCTTCGGCCATGCCGGCGACGGTTTTCTCGGTCAATTGCAGGCGATCCAGCAGCGCGGTGTCGTAACCCGCGTGGCGCGCGTGCTCCATGTCGCGCGCATTCGCTTCCAGCAGCCTGGCCGCGTCGCGCCGGATCGCCGCCGCCATCGCCGCGAGCGCGCGGTTCTTCTGGTTGGTGTCGGCGCGCGCGATCGCGCGCGAGGCTTCGCGCGCCTGCCTGCCCACCGTCTGCATGTACTGTTTCACGTCCATCATCGTTTTCCATTGGCCGCCGGCTGGGCCAGCGTCATGCCCATGCGCAGCAGCGTATCCCAGGGATCGCCGATACGTTCCAGCCCCTTGGCCTGGCGGTCGATCAGCGCCAGATCGGCCAGCGCACATTCGATTTTTTTCAGCGGCAGGCGTTTCAGCGCCCGCTCGATCTGCGGCGCGCGCTGCTTGTCGCGCCCCCACAGCGTCCGCATCGCCGCGGGCAGGCTCTCGCCCCGGGCCACGGCCAATTTTAGCCTGAGCAGCAGCCCCACCGCCGAACTGACCTGCCACAGAATGGCCGGCACCGCTTCGCCCGCGTCGCGGAGGTCGGTCACGATATGGGCAAAGCGCACGCCATCGCCCGCATACAGCGCGTCCTGCAAGGCATCGGCCTCCAGCCGGCTGACGTCGACCACCGCATGCTCGACATCGGCCAGCGTCACGCTTCCCGGCGGCAGCAGCAGCGCAAGCTTGTCGATCTCCTGCTGCGCCGCCAATAAGTTTCCCTCGACCTGATCGGCCAGAAATTCCAGCGCAGCACGCTCGGCGCGCAAGCCCTGCCGGGCCAGCCGGCGTTCGATCCAGCCGGGGAGCGCGGCGCGGTCGATGGGCCTGGCCTCGACCACCACGCCGCTTTGGGCCAGGGCGGAAAACCAGCGGCTTTGCTGGGTTTTCCATTCCAGTCCCGGCAGGCTGATCAGGGTGAGCGTGTCCTCCGGCAGGCGGGAGGCATAGGTCTCCAGCGCCTTGGCGCCGTCGACACCCGGCTTGCCGGACGGGATGCGGATTTCGGTCAGGCGGCGCTCGGCGAACAGCGAGAAATTGTCGCCGCTGGCAAAAATGCCCTGCCAGTTATAGCGCCCCTGCACGGTATGGACCGTGCGCTCGCTGTGCCCGGCCGCGCGCGCTGCCGCGCGGATGGCATCGGCCGCTTCCTGCGCCGCCAGCGGCTCGTCGCCCACCACCACGTAGAGCGCGGCGAGGCCACGCGACAGCTGATCGGGCAGACGGTCGGCGGAAATGTTCAAGAAGAACCGTTTCCGGGCGTGAGGTTGCGCAGCCGGCGCAGAATCCGCTGGGTGGCGCTATCTTCCATGTCCCGATACAGCAGCTGTTCTTCCGCACCCTTGGCCAGCAATTGCGTATCGTCGTAGGTCAGATCGCGGCTCAGATCGATGGTTTCCGGCTCGCCAAGGACACGTCCGTCGCGGCTGACGATGCTGTAGGTCAGCTGGAGGCCCAGGCGGTATTCGGTGACCCGGCCCGCGCCCGACAACGACAGAATCGTTTTGCTGCGCTCTTCCGGGCCCATGCTCAGCGTGGCTTCCGCCTGATCGGGCGTCGCTGTCAGGCGGGTGGTCTTGCTCGAAATCAGCATCGTGCGGATGCGCTGCGCCACCGCGCTGCCGGGCGGCGCGTCGAGATACAGGCTGGCGAACGGGATGCCGTCCAGCCGGCGCAGCTGGAAGCCGCAGCCAGAAACGAGGGCGGCAGGCATCGCTGCCAGGAAAAATCGACGGTTCATACGACGATATTAACCAAACGGCCGGGCACCACCACGACTTTTTTCGGCGCCTGACCTTCGAGGTATTTCTGCGCAGCTTCGCTCGCCAGCGCAGCCGCCTCGATCGCCGTCTTGCCGGCCGTCGCCGCCACGCGGATCTGTCCGCGCAGCTTGCCGTTGACCTGCAGCATCAGCTCGATCTCGTCCTGCACCAGCGCGGACTCGTCCACCGCCGGCCAGGTCATCGCGGCGCCCGGCTTGAGTTCGGCGTACAACGCCTCGGCAATATGCGGCACGATGGGCGCGAGCATCACCGCCGCCGCTTCCAGCACTTCCTGGCGCACGCTGCGGGTGACGGCGTCCATGCCCTCCAGCTTCGTCAGCGCGTTCATCAGTTCCATGATCGCGGCGATTGCGGTATTGAACTGCTTGCGGCGCTCGATATCGTCGCCGACCTTCTGGATGGTCTGGTGCAACTGTCTGCGCAGCCCCTTGGCCGCTTCCGGCAGTTCGCCGCTGGCAAACGCCTCGACCGCGCCGGCCTGCACATGCTCGTAAGCCAGCTTCCATAAACGCTTGAGAAAGCGGTGCGCGCCCTCGACGCCGGCGTCCGACCATTCCAGGCTCTGTTCCGGCGGCGCGGCAAACATGGTGAACAGCCGCGCGGTGTCGGCGCCGTACTGGTCGATCAGCGCTTGCGGGTCGACGCCGTTGTTTTTCGACTTCGCCATCTTTTCGGTGCCGCCGACGATCACCGGCTGGCCGTCGGATTTCAGGAACGCGTTGCCGTCGTGCAGCTCGACGTCGGCCGGATTGAACCAGGTTTTCTTGCCGTCGGCCGACTCGCGGTAATAGGTGTCGGCGATCACCATGCCCTGCGTCAGCAGGTTGGCGAAGGGCTCGTCGCTCGCCACCAGCCCCTCGTCGCGCATCAGCTTGTGGAAAAAGCGCGCATACAGGAGATGCAGAATCGCGTGCTCGATGCCGCCGATGTACTGGTCGACCGGCAGCCAGGTGTTGGCGCGCGCATCGAGCATGCCGCCGTCGAAATCGGGGCAGGCGTAGCGCGCGTAATACCACGACGACTCGACGAAGGTGTCCATGGTGTCGGTTTCGCGCCGTGCTGCGCCGCCGCATTTCGGGCAGGTGCAGTTGACGAAGTCGGCGCGCTTGTTGAGCGGGTTGCCGGCGCCGTCGGGCACCACGTCCTCCGGCAGCACCACCGGCAGCTGCTCGGCCGGCACCGGCACGTCGCCGCAGGCGTCGCAGTGAATGATCGGGATCGGGCAGCCCCAGTAGCGCTGGCGCGAAATGCCCCAGTCGCGCAGGCGGAACTGAGTTTTCTTTTCGCCCAGGCCTAGCGCTTCGAGGTCGGCGGCGATAGCGTCGACGGCTTGGGTGTAGTTCAAGCCGTCGTATTTGCCGGAGTTAACACACACTCCACCCTTCGTGTCGTACCAACTATGCCAACGCTCTAAATCAAATGTATCGATTTCTCCATGCATCTCTTCCCCAGTCTGAGCATCGTGTAGCTCACGATAGACGATCTCCCCTGTAGTAATTTCGGGATACTCCCACACTTTTACATCACCCGTAGGAGCGATCACCTGCTTGATGGGCAAGCCGTATTTCTGCGCGAAGCCGAAGTCGCGCTCGTCGTGCGCCGGCACTGCCATCACCGCACCCTCGCCGTAGCTCATCAGCACGTAGTTGCCGACCCACACCGGGATGGGCTCGCCGGTGAGCGGGTGGGTCACTTTCAGACCCGTATCCATGCC
>JAKACL010000259.1 GCA_021821425.1 Pseudomonadota bacterium | reverse complement strand
CCCTGCAGGGTGAATGCCTGCAGCATTCCGGCTGCAGGCGGACCGGCAGGGGGCGTGCTCGCGCAGCCGGAGAAGGCCAACGGCAGCAGCACGAGCAGATGCCGCATCCAGCGAGCCGCCGCCTGCGGGAACCGCATCAAGCCGCCTCTCCCCAGACTGAATAAATCGGGTCCGACCATTGCATCTGGCTGGCGTACTTGTCGTCCGCAGGCCTCGGCAGGCCGGTAAGCGAGAACGTGCCGAGGTTCTTGAAGCGACTGCTTTCGAGGAAATATTCCAGCACCAATCCCATGCGTTCGAACGGGTGCAAGTCGGCCCAGACGCTGATCGCCTTGGGTGGGAACCAGCGGTTCGAGAAGGTGACGACGAACTTCCCGCCAGGCTTCAATACCCGCGCCACTTCGCGGAACACCTCGAAGGGGTGGACCAGATATTCGACGGACACGGTGCAGATCACCGCATCGAAATCGGCATCGGCAAAAGGCAAGCGAGGTTCGCGGTTGAGGTCATGCACCACGCGCTGGTTGAGCCTCTCATTCGCCGCCAGCTCGTCTGCATTCATTCCCAGACCGACGACCGAAGACAATTCCAGGCCGGGATCGAGATGGGAGTTCATCGACGACATGAGATCCAGCACGCGCGCGCCCCTTGGGATCAGCCGCGCATAGTGGCGCCTGACCTGCTTCAAGGCCGTGCTGTCGAGGTGATTGACGAATCTCGGTCGGGAATAAAACACGGCATCGTCATCGGCGTCTCCGCGCGCAAAGGGCTCGTCGGCAAAGAAATCCGTGGGCTGGCTGCGCCAGCGCGCCTGCATGCCCGGGCCGTTGCCCGCGATCAGTTGCTGAACATCCTGTGCGCGTCCGCCGCGTTCGCTTGTTGCCTGGCGAATGTCGAGTATGTTCGCACACAGCGCCACCTCATGGCCTGCCAGCGGGTGGCCGAGGTCGACCGTCAATGTCCCGCCGTTTACCGTGCTGACGCGAAACGGGGTGAAATCCTCGCTGTAGATGTCGCGCACGCCGGCGATATAGCCTTTCGGATAGAAACGCCCGGCGCGGGGCTCGACGACGAGATTCTTGCGATGGCGTTTGTTGAAACGTGCCAGGGGGATGTCCAGCACATCGCGCGGACTGCCCTCCTCTACCAGCGTACCCCGCGCCAGCTTCAGGTTGCCGGTCTGCCCCCGGGGCTTGTCGAGCAGCAGCGATTCGATTTCCGGCGGCATCCAGTCGCGCCACAGGTTGAGGTTGAAGGCGGCATACACGTCGGTATGCACCGCCTCGGCAGAGCGCCAGGAAAGCGCGAACTCGACATCGACGTGCGCATTGCGCTGCGTACGATCCAGACGAGTCGAGCCGGCCGCCGCCTCGGCGTCTTCCGGAACCAGGAATGCACCGTCTAGCAGCATGCCGATCAGCGCTTGAATTTGTTCAATACATCGATCAGCACTTCATTCCCGGGGTGGTTTTGCAGCGCGCTTTGCCACAGCCGTGAAGCCTCGTCGCGGCTGCCTTTCATCCACAGCACCTCGCCCAGGTGGGCGGCGATTTCGGGATCCTGGCGCAGGTTCCAGGCGCGCTCCAGGTACTCGCGCGCCCTGTCCAGATCGCCCTTGCGATAATGCAGCCAGCCCACGCTGTCGAGAATGAAAGGGTCATCCGGCGCAAGCAACATCGCCTTGTCGAGCAACTCGGTCGCTTCCTTCAGCCGGTCGGTCTTTTCGACCAGGGTGTAACCAAGCGCGTTGTAGGCATGGGCATAGTCCGGCTTGAGCTTGATGACCTTGCGCAGGTCCGATTCCAGCACGTCCAGCCTGTTCAGCTTTTCCGCGGCCATGGCGCGGTCATAGAGCAGGTCGCTGTTTTCCGGGCGGTCCTTGACTGCCGCATCCAGCAATGCGAAGACCGCGGCATGATCCCTGGCCTCGCGCAACAGGTCTGCCTCGGCCTGGATAATCTGGACCTTTTGCGCATCATCGGCGGGCACGATGGTCTTCAGCAAGGCGCGCGCCTCGTCCAGTCTGCCCTGGCGCGCCAGCAACGAAGCCAGACGCGTGCGCGAACTGACCAGATATTCGCCGCCGGCGATCGAGAGGTAGCGGCTTCTGGCCAATTCGAAATCTCCGCGCTGCTCCGCGATCTGGCCGAGGTAATAACGCACTACGCCATCGTCTTCCTGGCCCAGTTCGAGCACACGCCCCAGGTAATTCTCGGCGGCATCGAACTGCCGAACCTGCACCGACAGCAGGCCAGCCGCCAGCATGACCTCGGCATTGCCGGGCAACGCCTCTGCCAGTTGCGCAAACTGCCTGTGCGCTTCGTTCACCTGATTTGCGCTCACCAGCATGCGCGCATAGGTCAAACGCACATCATGGGCGCCCGGATATTGCTCGACAAAGTCCTTGAGAAAAGCCAATGCCGCATCATGCGAGGACTTTGCCAGCAATTGGGCGCGCAGCAGCGCGGCGGCTTCCCAGCCAGGCCTGAGTTGGTCCGCCCGCTTGAGCGCCTCCAACGCCGCACCAGCATAGCCAGCCTGAGACGCGGCGTGCGCCAGCGCGTAGCTCGCCTCGGCAAGATCCGGGTGATTTTGCGCCAGTCTATTGACCAGCTGATAGGCGGCTGCAGTATC
>JAKACL010000051.1 GCA_021821425.1 Pseudomonadota bacterium | reverse complement strand
GGTATACAAAGTGTAAGTACATGACAGGAATGTGCATTCTTACATTGATTGAAGTCTGTCGATAGCATGACTCCCGGCATCTGGCCATATCACCCACCAGGAGTAAGGAATGGATGTAAGAACCGCTATCGAAACACGGCGTGCGATCAAGGAATTCGACGCCAACCACAAAATGACCGAGCGCGAGATTGAAGAACTGATGTCGCTGACTGTGCTTTCTCCGTCTGCATTCAATATCCAGCACTGGCGCTTCGTCCTGGTGCAAAACCTGGAATTGCGTGAATCCATCCGTGCCGTGTCGTGGATGCAGCCTCAAATCACGGATGCATCGTTATTGGTGGTCCTTTGCGCGGACATTCATGCGTGGGAAAAAGACCCTGATCGCTATTGGAGAAATGCGCCTGATGACGTTCGCGAGGGCATCGTGACCGTCATTGGCGCGTATTACCGTGAACACCCGCAAAAGCAGCGTGACGAGGCGATGCGGTCCTGCGGCATTGCAGCGCAGACGCTGATGCTGGCCGCCCAGGGAATGGGCTACGACTCATGTCCGATGGATTTGTCGGATTTCGGGGAAGTCGCGAAGCTGATCCAGTTGCCGGATGGGCATGTCATTGCGATGTTCGTTGCCATTGGCAAGCGTGTTCGGGAGCCGAGGCCAAGGGCGGGGCAGCTATCGCTGGACGAGGTGGTGGTGGTTGATCACTTCTGATCAGGACGAATGGCTATCGCTTTGCTCGGTGCGCGTCGCCTTGGGACCTCGACGCCTCGTCGACCTTGGGCGGGTTGTCGTCGTCCATGACGACGCTGTGGCCAGGGCCTTCGAGATCGTCGAACTGCCCGCTTTTTGCGGCCCACAGCATGACCCAGGCGATGACGCCGACGAGGACGAGGCTCAGGGGAATCAGCAGCAGCAGGATGTCCATTGCAGGGGTCAGGGGTCAGGGGTCAGGATTCGCCGCGACCCGAGGCCGCGCATTCCCTGAATCCTGGTCCTTGACCCCTGATTCCTTGGGTTTGAATTCCGACAGGCGCAGTGCGTTCAGCACTACCAGCAGCGAGCTCGCCGACATGCCGATGCCGGCGATCCACGGCGTGACATGGCCCAAAGCAGCAGCAGGAATGGCGATCAGGTTATAGCCCAGCGCCCAGCCGAGGTTCTGGCGAATGATCTGCTGCGTCTTGCGGGCGAGCGCGACGCCTTCGGCCAGGGTGGCCAGCCGGCTGCCGAGCATCACCATGTCGGCGGCGGCCTGCGCGACGTCGGCGCCTTCGCCCATCGCGATCGATACCTGCGCGCCAGCCAGCACCGGTGCGTCGTTGATGCCGTCGCCCACCATCGCGACGATGCGGCCCTGCTGCTGCAAGGATTTCACGTAAGCGAGCTTGTCTTCCGGCAGCGCGCCGGCATGCCACTCGGTGATGCCGAGCTGCTGGGCCACGGCCTTCACTGCAGGCTCGGCGTCACCCGACAGCAGGTGCAGGCGCACGCCCAGTTCCTGCAGCGCGGCGAGGGCGGCGGGGGCGTCCGCGCGCAGCGTGTCGGCCAGCGCGAACCAGGCGATGGTTTCGCTGCCTTGCGCCAGTGCTATCCAGCTCGCACTTCCATCGGATTCCGGCGGCATCTCGCCGGCAGCGGCGTAGCGGGGTGAACCCACGCGATAGATCTGGCCGTTGATCGAACCTTCGACGCCGCGTCCCGGGGTGTTGCGGACATCGCTGGCGGTGAGGCTGATCGATCCTGCTTCGCGCAACGCCCGGGCGATGGGATGCTCGGAACCCGCTTCCAGCGCGGCCGCAATCCGGCTGACGTCTTCGGCGCTACGCCCGCCCAGCGGCACGACGCGGCGCACCGACAGGCGGCCGTGGGTGAGCGTGCCGGTCTTGTCGAACACCAGATCGGTGGCTCGCGCCAGCGTTTCCAGCGCGTGGCCGCGGGTGGTCAGCAGGCCCAGCCGCGTCAGCCGTCCCGTGGCGGTGGTGAGCGCGGCGGGGGTGGCGAGGCCGAGCGCGCAGGGGCAGGTGACGACCAGGATCGACACCACGATCCACAGCACTTTCGATGGATCGATGGCGTACCAGACGAGGCCGACCGCGACGGTAATCACCAGCAGCAGGCCGACGAACCAGGCGGCGGCGCGATCCGCCAGCTGGCCGATGCGCGGCTTTTCGCTTTGCGCGCGGTCGAGCAGGCGCACGATGGAGGCTAGCCGTGTGTCGGCGCCGAGCTTGTCGACCCGCACCACCAGCGGGCTTGCCTGGTTGAGGCTGCCGCCGACCACTTTGGCTGCCGCGCTCTTCGACACCGGCAGCGATTCGCCGGTCAGCATCGCTTCGTTCACCGCGCTGTCGCCTTCGACCACCACGCCGTCGGCGGGCAGCGTCTCGCCCGGGCGCACCAGCACGTGGTCGCCCACCGCCAGCCGCGCCACCGGCACCTGTTCCTCGTCGCGCGCCGGCCAGTTGGGCAGCCGCGTGGTGGCGGCGGGGATCAGCTTCACCAGCTCTTCTACCGCCGCGCCGGCGCGACGACGCGCGTTCATTTCGAGAAAGCGTCCGGTCAGCAACAGAAACACGAACATGGTGACCGAGTCGTAATACACCTCGCCATGGCCGGAAAAGGTGCTGACCACGCTGGCGACGAAGGCGGTGCCCACCCCCAGCGCCACCGGCACGTCCATGCCCAATGCGCGTCGTTTCAGATCGCGCCAGGCGCCGATAAAGAACGGCCACGCCGAATACCCCACCACCGGGATGGTGAGGATCAGGCTCGCCCAGCGCATCAGCAGCCGGATGTCGTCGGTCATGTCGGTCGCGGTGTAGGTCGGCAGCGCGTACATCATCACCTGCATCATGCCCAGCCCGGCGATCGCCAGCCGCTTGATCGCGGTGTTGCGCTCGCGGCGGTGGATGTCGTCGGAGCGGCCGGGGTCGAAGGGGTGGGCGATATAGCCGATGTCGGAGACGGCTTTCAGGATCGCGGAGAGCTGGATGCGGCTGTTGTCCCAGCGCACCCGCGCCCGCCGCGTGGCGTAGTTGATCTCGACCGACAGTACGCCCGGCAGCGCGGCGATGTGGCGTTCGTTCAGCCAGATGCACGCGGCGCAGACAATGTTTTCCAGGATCAGCGCGGCCTCGCGGATATTCTCCGATTCCGTCCTGACGAAGCTTTCCTGGATTTCCGGCAGGTCGTACAGGCCCAGCTGCGCCAGTTCGGCTTCGGCTTCGCGCGGCGTCGCCGGCAACGCGGTGCGGTGGGTGTAGTAGGCGCCCTGGCCGCTGTCGATGATGGTCTGCGCGACCGCCTGGCAGCCGCGGCAGCAGGCCTGTTTGGTGTCGGCTCCGAACTGGATGGGATAGAGGGCGCCGTCCGGCACCGGCAGGCCGCAGTGAAAACAGCCCGAAAAAGAAGGGGCGTCCGTGAGCCCGGACGAGCGGCTCACGAATCGCCCCGTAAAAGGACGCGATCAGACGGCTGATCCGGGAGAGAGGTCGGAACGGCCGCTGGCGTCAAGAAACGCGCGTTGTCAGAAGCGGAACCCGTAGCCGATGCCCCAGACGACCGGATCGATGTCCAGATCGGTGACCGTGGCGCCGGCGGTTGTTTTGACCGTGGTGTCGATCCAGATTTTTTTGACGTCGAGGTTGATATAGCCATTCTTGGTGACTGCAATGTCCACGCCTGCCTGCAACGCGCCGCCGACACTGTTGCTGTCGACGTCGAAGCCGGGCAAATCGACATTATAGAAGCGGGTGTAGTTCAGGCCGGCGCCGACGTACGGCTTGATTCTCGACGTGGGGTTGAAGTGGTACTGCAGCAGCAGCGTCGGCGGCAGGTGATTCAGCTTGCCGAGGCGCACGCCGTTCAGCGTCACTTCATGACGGGCGGTTGCCAGAATCAGTTCCACGCCGAGGTTGGGCGTAACGAAATAGGTGAAGTCGACTTCCGGCACCGCTTCATCCGACACGTCGACGCCGGGCAGGCTGGACGACTCGACGTCCGGCGCGATGTCGATGGCGCGCACGCGCATCATCCAGTTGTCTGCCAGGGCGGAAGCGGGCAGGGCGGCAATCAATGCCAGGGCAAGCAGGGTTGTTTTCATGGTCGGCCTCGTTTAAACAATATTGAAGATATCAATATCTTAATACTATGGATGGTGCGGACGCAAGTCCTGCTGAATCCGATACCATGAAGCCATGACGGAACGTCTCCAAAACGCCACATTCTTTCCCCCGGTCGACACCGCGCTGGCCGACCCCAACGGTCTGCTGGCCATGGGCGGCGATCTGTCGGTGGCGCGCCTGCTGGACGCCTACCGTCACGGCATCTTTCCCTGGTTCAATCCCGGCGAGCCGATCCTGTGGTGGTGCCCCGACCCGCGAATGGTGCTGGTGCCGGGGGAGGTGCGCGTCCCCCGCTCGCTCGCCAAGCGCATCCGCAATAGCGGTTTCGAACTGCGCGTCGACAGCGCCTTCGCCGACGTGATGCGCGCCTGCGCCGCGCCGCGCGAGGACGCCGGCGGCACCTGGATTTCGCCGGTGATGATTGCGGCCTACAGCCGCCTGTTCGAGGCGGGCTATGCGCATTCGGTGGAAACCTGGCGCGACGGCCAGCTGGTCGGCGGTCTCTACGGCGTGGCGATCGGCCGCATGTTCTATGGCGAATCGATGTTCAGCCGCGTAGCCGATGCATCGAAGGTGGCGCTGGTGCGGCTGGCGCAGCAACTTCAGCGCTGGGATTTCGGTCTGATCGACTGCCAGATGGAAACCCCGCACCTGGCCAGCATGGGCGCCCGCACGATGCCGCGCGCGGCATTCACGGCGCGGGTGACGGAATTGGTAAACTTGCCGCATCGAAGCGGCCCCTGGACCTTTGACCCGTAATGCACCCGACCGAACCGCCTTTCCAGCGCATCCAGTTCTACCTGACCGCGCATTACGACTGCAGCTACCTGCCGGGCCGGCGCGCGCGCTCGCAGGTCGCCACCCCCACCCACATGATCGACGCGCATGCCTACAGCGCGCTGATCCGCGCCGGCTTCCGCCGCAGCGGCCAGTTCACCTACCGCCCTCACTGCGAGCAGTGCGATGCCTGCGTGCCGGTGCGGGTCGAGGTCTGCCGATTCACGCCCAACCGCACCCAGCGCCGCTGCCTCAAGCGCAACCGGCACCTGAGCGCGCGCTTCCTGCCGCTCGATTTCAAGGACGAGCACTACCAGCTGTATCGCAGCTACCTCGGCAGCCGCCATGCCGGCGGCGGCATGGACCGCGACGGCCCCGACCAGTACACGCAGTTTCTGCTGTCGTCCAACGTCGATTCGGTGATGGTCGAATTCCGCGACGGCGAGACATTGGTGATGGTGGCGGTGGTCGACCAGATCGACGATGGCATCTCGGCCGTCTACACCTTCTTCGATCCCGCGCGCGACCGCGACAGCCTGGGCGTCTATGGCGTGCTGTGGCAGATCGAGCTGGCGAAGCGGCTGGAACTGCCCTATCTCTACCTCGGCTACTGGATCGGCGAGAGCCGCAAGATGGCCTACAAGCAGCTGTACCCGCCGCTGGAAGGCCTGATCGACGGCCGCTGGCAGTTGATGGCGCCGCCGCCGGCCGGCGACTGAGGACGGCGGCGGCCCCGTATTCATCGGCGGATGTCCGGCCCACGCCAAGGTGCCGGGCAGGGTGGATAATGCGAGGTGTGCGGCCCTGCATGAACCCACGTCGAATTTTGACAATATAAAAATGCGGAAAATGGACTCCCCGAATCCCTCTAACAGCTGGGCGCTTCCGGGCGTGATCGCGGCAGCGGGGTGCCTGCTGCTGTCCGGCTGCGCCATGACCGTGAGTCACCCGCGCGCGCTCACGCCGCTGGAAAGTTTTGTCCCGCTGGCAGCCGATGCGCGGGTATGGGTCGAACCGGGTTACGAAGCCTATGGCGAGCGGGTGTCGGCGGCACTGCCGGCTGCCATCGCCAAAGTCGAGGCGGCGCATTACCTGCCCTTTGTCCGGCCGCCACGCGTGCATGTGTGCGGCAGCGCGGTCTGTTTCAAGCGCCATGTGCTGACGCCCAAACTGTCGGCCGCCGTCATCCCCGATAATCGCCTGATCCTGTCGCCCAATCTCGACGGCCGCGAAAAGCACCGGCTGCCGGCGCTGCTGGCGCATGAGCTGGCTCACCTGCATCTGGGCCAGCGCATCGGCCACTATCACAGCACCCTGCCGGTGTGGTTCCACGAAGGCTGGGCCTCATTGACTGCCGAGGGCGGCGGCGCCGAATACGCCACCGATGCCCAGGCCTATGCGGCCATCCGCGCCGGCCGCCAGGTCAAGCTCGGCGCGCGCGACACCCCGGACAGGCGCCACCGCGCCGCGGCCTCCGGGCTCGGCATCCACGAGTTCTACCGCCAGTCCATGCTGCTGGTCGGCTGGCTCAAGGCCCACGACGAGACGCGCTTTCGTGCGCTGGTGCTGGCGGTGCAGGACAATGCCGACTTCGAGATCGCATTCTGGAATGTCTACGGCCACGCGCCTGCCACCCGGTTTGCCGGTTTCTTCGACAGCGCGCTGTCCGATCCCGCGGCAGCAAACGATACGCAGGCGGTCCAGGCCGCCCCCGCAAAACCCTGAAGATTCTTACCATGAAACCCTACCTCGACCTGATGCGCCACGTGCTCGAGCACGGCACCCGTAAAGACGACCGCACCGGCACCGGCACCCTGTCCGTGTTCGGCTGGCAGATGCGCTACAACCTGGCCGAAGGCTTCCCGCTCGTCACCACCAAGAAATGCCACCTTCGTTCGATCGTTCACGAACTGCTGTGGTTTTTGCAGGGCGACACCAACATCAGGTACCTGAAGGAAAACGGTGTCTCGATCTGGGACGAATGGGCCGACGAAAATGGCAACCTCGGCCCGGTCTACGGACATCAGTGGCGCAGCTGGCCCAGGCCCGACGGCGGCACCATCGACCAGATTTCCGAAGTCGTGAAAACGCTGAAGACCAACCCCGATTCGCGCCGCATCATCGTCTCGGCCTGGAACGTCGCGGATCTGGACAAGATGGCGCTGGCGCCGTGCCACGCCTTCTTCCAGTTCTATGTCGCCGACGGCAAGCTCTCCTGCCAGCTCTATCAGCGGAGCGCCGATATCTTCCTCGGCGTGCCGTTCAACATCGCAAGCTACGCCCTGCTGACGCTGATGATGGCGCAGGTCACGGGCCTGAAGCCCGGCGACTTCGTCCACACCCTGGGCGATGCGCATCTGTATCTGAACCACCTCGAGCAGACGCGCGAGCAGCTCTCCCGCGCGCCGCGCCCGCTGCCGACCATGACGCTGAACCCGGATGTGAAGGACATTTTCGGCTTCCGCTTCGAGGATTTCACCCTCGCCGGTTACGATCCGCACCCGGCGATCAAGGCGCCGGTGGCGGTATGAGCACGACGCAGAAACCGCGCGTCAGTGTCATCGCCGCGCTCGCCAGGAACCGCGTCATCGGCATCGAAAACCGCCTGCCGTGGCGGTTGCCGGAAGACCTCGCCCACTTCAAGGCGCTCACCCTCAACCACCCCATCCTCATGGGCCGCAAGACCTTCGAGTCGCTCGGCCGCCCGCTGCCCGGGCGTACCAACATCGTCATCACCCGCAACCCCGACTACAGGCCGGAAGGCTGCCTGGTCGCCGACTCCATCCCCGCCGCGCTCGCACTGTGCGAGGATGCCGACGAAGTCTTCTTCATCGGCGGCGCCGAACTCTATGCCCAGGCCATTCCGCTGGCCGATCGGCTGTACCTGACCGAGGTGGACATCGAAGCGGCGGGCGACGCCTGGTTTCCCGAGTACGACGCGCATGCGTTCAGGGAAGTCTCGCGCACATCGCATACCGGCGAGAAGGGCGATGCGTTGCAGTTCGATTTTGTCGTGGTCGAGCGGGGATAATCCGGGGCGTCGACTGACGTCGACGTCGGCCGCTGCGTGGCCATTGCGTTCGTGGAAGGGAGTAAAGACCATGTCTGATCTGAGCCCGATTGAAGAACAGTTTCCGCGCCTGGTTCCGGAGATCCTGGCGTTCTGGGGGACGCCCAGCTGCTTCGACAAGCTGCAGAATCTGCTGGTGGACACGCGCGGCGGCCGCCATGGATTTCCGGCCGACGTGTATTCCGACCTGTCGATGCTGCTGAACATTGCTCCTCGACCCAAGGGGCCTTACGACATCTGGACTGATGCGCTGGATGCGGATCGGTCCGCGTGAAAGGCAACGCAAACGGGCCTGGCGCCGACAGACAACAGGAATCCTGACTCATGGAATTTGGCCGGACACCGCAGGACATCGAACATAACCGCAGGGTTTTCCTGATCGGATTCTATGCGGTGGTGGGCTCTCTGATCCTGGTGCCGCTCGGAGCGCTCTCGCTGGTGAAGGGGCGCACGTTGCTCGGCATGGTGCTGATCGCCAATTCCCTGTTCTGCATCCTGTTCATGGCCTACAGTCGTCTGACTGCACGGGTCCGGGCGGTGAGTTATCTGTTCTCCATCCAGGCCGGCGTGCTGGCGATATTTCTGGTAATGCACGGCGGCGTCGAGGGATCGGGGATCTATTACGTGTTTCCGCTGGCATTGATGATGTTCATGCTGGGTTTCACGAGTTTGTACTCGGGCCTGTTCCTGAGTGTCGCGTTCATGGCGATCGTGGCGCTCGGCCTGTATGCGCCGGTTCCGGGTGTCCATGAATACAATGCCGTCCATAAAAGCCGCATCATCATGGGCCTTTCGGCTTTTTTCATGATGTCGCTGATCTCGGAATGGATGCGGATCCGGTCCTATGCGGCGATCACGAACACCACCGAGAAGCTGAGCGCCGACGCGAAACACGACCCGCTAACCCGGCTGCTGAACCGGCGCGGGCTGGAAGAGGAAGTGGCGCGCATGAGCGGGACCGATTTCCCTGCCGTGGTGGCGGTGATCGACATCGATCATTTCAAGAAAATCAACGATGAGTTCGGACACGATGCCGGCGATGCAGCGCTCCAGTGTGTGGCCGATTGCCTGCGGGCCAACATGAAGGGCCGCGACCTGATCTGCCGCTGGGGCGGCGAGGAGTTCGTGGTGCTGTTCAGGAACACATCGTTGAAGAATGCAGAGACCGTTCTCAGGCAGATTGGCGATGAGGCACGGTCGGGCAGCATTCGTTATGGCGCACATGTTTTCAGCACCACCTTCAGCGCCGGGGTTGTGCTGCTCCGGGACCGCGACGCCTTTCAAGACTGCATGAGCCAGGCCGACAAGTTGCTGTACCAGGCAAAGCAAAACGGACGCGACCAGATTGTTTCGGCAGAAAGGCTGAAAGCGGTCTGACAGGCATCAGGATACGGGTAATGTGCATTGAACGAACGGGACATGAAAAACATCATGAAATCGAAAAACCACAATGCCTGCCTGCAAGGCGAGAAACATCCGTCTGATCGAAGTCGATCACGACATCGATTGCAGGATCGACAGAATCGGCCAGCTGGGAGTGAAGTCCGAGTGTGTGAGGAAAGCTTAGGCTGCCCGGGTTGCAGCGACGATGAAAACAAAACGGGGCCGCCGCCCCGTTTTTTATTGCTTGCACACCCGCTCAGCTCAGCACGTCGGCCCAGATGTTCTTCGCCCACGATTCATTGAAGCCGAAGTTGGCGGCGTCGCCCTTGGGTGTGGCGCCGCCTTCGGGCTGGTTGACGTATTCCTTCTTGGCCGCATCGAACCGGTACACGTTGGCGACATAGCCGGACGTGTTGCCTGAGGTGGCGGAGTAGCAGGTGTTGGCGATGACCGGAACGGCATCGGGCTGGCGTCCGGCCAGCAGTTCGACGATGGCAGCTGCGCAGACCTTGCCCTGGTTCGTCGCCATGTGGCCGGACTTCGGCAGGCCGGACAGCACCGAATCGCCGATGACATGGACGTTGGGCACGGCGGTCGATTCGAAGGTGGCGAGATTGACCGTGCACCAGTTGCCGCTGCTGTCATTGCGCGCGCCGGCCAGTGCCGTGAGGCTGCCTGCGCGCTGGCGCGGCACCACGTTCATCACGTCGGCCTTGACGTCGTCGAGGTCGGTCTTGACGAGCATCGCCCTGCCGTCCACCGCCACCGGCGCGTTGCTGCCGCGGTATTCGATCATGCCGGGGTAGAAGGTGTTCCAGGCATCGGTGAACAGCGGCTTCTTCGACACGATGTCGGCGTTGCTGTCGAGCACGATGATCTTGGACTTCGGCTTCGTCTGCTTGAAATAGTGGGCGACCATGCAGATGCGTTCGTAGGGGCCGGGTGGACAGCGATAGGGTGTAGCCGGAATCGAGATCACGAAGGTGCCGCCGTCGGGCATGGCTTCCAGCTGCTGGCGCAACTGAGCGGTCTGCGGGCCGGCCTTCCAGGCGTGGACGACCTTGCCGGCAGCTTCGGCTTCCTGGAAACCGGGAATGCTGTCGGTCAATACATCGATGCCGGGAGCGAGCACCAGACGGTCGTAGCCGAGGGTCGAGCCGCCCCGTGTGGTGACGGTGCGCTTGCCCGTGTCGATGGCGACGACGCTGTCCTTGAGCATCCTGATGCCGTGTCGGGGCAGCTTGTCGTAGCCGTGGGTGATGTCGTTCATGCTGCGCAGGCCGCCGATCACCCAGTTGGAAATCGGGCAGGAGACGAACGTGTCGTTCGGCTCGATCAGGGTGACGTCGACGTTGGGGCCCCAGGTGCGCAGGTATTTGGCGCAGGTGGCGCCGCCGAAGCCGGCACCGACCACGACGACGTGGGCGCGGGGGCCGGAAGCGGATTGGAGGGTGGCACAGCCGGTGAGCGTGAACGCTGCGCCCGCGCCGGAAATTTTCAGGAAGTCGCGACGGGTCAGGGTCATGGTATCGGTCTCCGTGTAGGGATTATTTTTTCAGGCCGGCGAAATACGCGCCCATGGCCTCGAACTCGGCATCGGTGTAGCCGGATGCGTGTCGCTTCATGATGGTCGACGGACGCGTGCCCGACTTGAAATCGTTCATGGCCTTGACGAAGTACGCCTTCTCCAGCCCGGCCAGGCTGGGAATCGCCCCCTGGCTCTTGCCGCCGGGTCCGTGGCAGGAGAGGCAGGTGGACGCGATGGTTCTGGCATGGATGTCCGCAGCGCCGGCAAGACCGGACAAGACGAGGCCGGCACAACCGGCGATCGCCCGGAAAATGTGCTTGTTCATAGGGTCCTCCAGGGGGTCAGTCAGGAACGGAACGGGGTCCGCAAGTCATGGCCTGGGTCACCTGCAAGCGCTGACCAGTCCATTCATACCATGCTGGAAGAGAGGGAAAGCCCTGTCAACAAGTAAGGACTGATATAGGGCGTTGATTACCCGCGGAGAACGAGTATTTTATTAATGGGCCGCTTCAGTTGCGTGCGCCCAGGTTATGGGCGAGGCGCTGGCTGTCTTTACGGGCCTGTTCGTCGGCGTGACGGTCCCAGCTTGCGCTCACCCATCCGCCCAGGTTTTCGAGCGCGATGCGGCCGAGCGCATCGATCCATTGCGCTTTTTCATTGAGCGCGGGAATGTAATGGAAGGCTTTGCCGCCCGCCGCGAGAAAACCGGCGCGGCCTTCCATCGCCAGTTCTTCCAGCGTTTCCAGGCAATCGGCGGTAAAGCCCGGCGCGACCACGTCGACGCGGCCGATGCCTTCGCGGCCGAGGGTTTCCAGCGTCTTGTCGGTATAGGGCTGCAACCACTCGGCGCGGCCGAAGCGCGACTGGAAGGTGAGACGGTACTGGCCGGGTTCCAGTCCGAGAGCGCCCGCCAGCAGGCGGCCGGTCTTCAGGCATTCGCAATGGTAGGGGTCGCCCTTGTCCAGCGTGTAGCGCGGCACGCCATGAAAGCTCATCAGCAGCACGTCGGGGCGCCCGTGCATCTGCCAGTAGTCGCGGATGTTGGCGGCCAGCGCGTGGATGTAGGCCGGATGATCGTGATAGTGCTTCACCGTGCGCAGCGCCGGCTGGTTGCGGGTTTTCGCCAGCCAGGCGTAGGCGGCGTCGAACGCGGTGGCGGTGCTGGAGGCGGCGTACTGCGGATAGGCCGGCAGGATCAGGATGCGCTCGCAGCCGGCCGCCTTCATCCGCGCCAGCGTGGCGGGCACCGACGGATTGCCGTAGCGCATCGCGTAGTCGACCACGACCGGGCTGGCGATTTTTTCGCCCAGCCAGCCTTTCAAGAGCTTGGCCTGCTTTTCGGTGTGCACCTTCAGGGGCGAGCCGTCGGCGGTCCAGATCGCAGCGTATTTCGCGGCGGACTTCTTCGGGCGGGTGTTGAGGATGATGCCGTTCAGGATCAGCCACCAGACTGCGCGCGGAATTTCCACCACGCGCGGGTCGGACAGGAATTCCTTCAGGTAGGTGCGCAGCGCCTTGGCCGTGGGCGCCTCGGGGGTGCCGAGGTTGACCAGCAGGACGCCGGTTGGGGTTTGCTGGCCGTGGGTGTAGTTCGGTTCTTTTAAATAGCGCATTAGTGGTGCGACAGCGCGCTCGACAGAATTTTGGCGGTGAGGTCGACGATCGGCACCACGCGTTCGTAGGCCATGCGGGTGGGACCGACCACGCCGAGCGTGCCGACCACCTGGCCGTCGACGGAATAGGGGGCGCTGACCAGGCTGCATGCATCGAACGGCAGCAGATCGGATTCGCCGCCGATGAAAATCTGCACGCCGGCCGCGTTGCGCGACTGGTCGAGCAGTTGCAGAAGTCCGGTTTTCTGCTCGAAGGCATCGAACAGGCGGCGCAGGCTGCCCATGTTGCTGGAGAGCTCTTCCACATCGAGCAGCCGGCGGCTGCCGGAGACCACCATGTGTTCCTGGCTGGGGTCGAGCGCCTGGCTGCCGGCGTCGACGGCCGCCGCCATCAGCCGGGTGATGTCGTCGCGCATGCGGCCGAGCTCGTCTCGCAGCTTGACGCGCACCTGGTCGAAGCGGTGCCCGGCGAAATGCTGGTTGAAGAAATTGGCCGCCTCGGTCAGCGCCGAAGGGGTGTAGGGCTTGTCGGTGAGGATGACGCGGTTTTCGACCTCGCCTTCCATGGTGACGATGATCAGCAGGATGCGCTTGTCCGACAGGCTCATGAATTCGATCTGGCGGAAGGCCGGATTGCGGCGCGGCGTCATCACCAGGCCGGCAAACTGGCTGAGTTCGGACAACAGCGTCGAGGCCGACGCGATCAGCCGTTGCGGATCGGCCGGCGTCAGGCTGCTTTCGAGCTGGTTGACCGAGACCTGATCGAGCGGACGCACCGTCAGCAGGCTGTCGACGAAAAAACGGTAGCCGCGCGGCGTCGGCACCCGGCCGGCCGAGGTGTGCGGGCTGGTGACGAAGCCCATGTCCTCGAGGTCGGCCATGATGTTGCGGATGCTCGCCGGCGACAGATCCAGCCCCGAGTGCTTCGACAGCGTGCGC
>JAKACL010000050.1 GCA_021821425.1 Pseudomonadota bacterium | reverse complement strand
CTCGGGCGAAGGCGGCGAAGACCCGAAGCGCTACGGCACGGTGAAAACCTCCAAGATCAAGCAGATCGCGTCCGGCCGCTTCGGCGTTACCGCGACCTATCTGGTCAATGCCGAAGTGCTGCAGATCAAGATCGCCCAGGGCGCCAAGCCCGGCGAGGGCGGCCAGCTGCCGGGCGACAAGGTGTCGCCGATGATCGCATCCTTGCGCCACTGCAAGCCGGGCACGCCGCTGATTTCGCCGCCGCCGCACCACGACATCTACTCGATCGAGGACCTGGCGCAGCTGATCTATGACCTGAAGCAGGTCAACCCCGACGCGCTGGTGTCGGTGAAGCTGGTCGCCGAGCCCGGCGTCGGCACCATCGCCGCCGGCGTGGCCAAGGCCTATGCCGACCTGATCACCATTTCAGGTTACGACGGCGGCACCGGCGCCTCCCCGCTCGCCAGCGTGAAATACGCCGGTTCGCCGTGGGAGCTGGGCTTGAGCGAGGCCCAGCAGGTGCTGCGCGCCAACGGCCTGCGCGGACGCGTGCGCGTGCAGACCGACGGCGGACTGAAGACCGGCCTCGACGTCGTCAAGGCGGCCATCCTCGGTGCCGAGTCCTTCGGCTTCGGCACCGGCCCGATGGTCGCGCTGGGCTGCAAGTACCTGCGCATCTGCCATTTGAACAACTGTGCCACCGGCGTGGCGACGCAGAACGAAAAGCTGCGGAAGGATCACTTCATCGGCCTGCCCGACATGGTGGTCAACTACTTCAAGTTCGTCGCCGAGGAAACGCGCGAGCTGATGGCCGCGTTGGGCATCCGCAAGCTGACCGACCTGATCGGCCGCACCGACCTGCTCGATCTGTCGGCCGGCGACACGCCGCGCCAGGGCCGGCTGAAGCTCGACGTGCTGCTCTCGCAGGGCGACATTCCGGCCGACGCGCCGCGCTTCGCGCAGCAGGAACGCAACCCCTCGTTCGACAAGGGCGAACTGGCCGAGCAGATGGTGGCCGACGCGATCGGCGCGATCAAGGCCGGCACCCGAATCCAGCTCGCCTATCAAGTGCGCAACGTCAACCGCTCGATCGGCGCGCGCCTGTCGGGCGAGATCGCCAAGGCGCACGGCGGCCGCGGCCTGCCGGACGACACCATTCGTATTGGCCTGACCGGCTCGGCCGGCCAGAGCTTCGGCGTGTGGAACCACAAGGGCCTGACGATGACGCTGGAAGGCGACGCCAACGACTACGTCGGCAAGGGGATGGGCGGCGGCCGGCTGGTGATCTACCCGCCGCGCGTCGCCACCTTCGATGCGCACCGCAACACCCTGATCGGCAACACCTGCCTGTACGGCGCGACTGGCGGCGAGCTCTACGCCGCAGGCATGGGGGGCGAACGCTTCGGCGTGCGCAACTCCGGCGCGCTGGCGGTGGTGGAGGGCATCGGCGACCACGGCTGCGAATACATGACCGGCGGCACCGTGGTCGTGTTGGGCGACACCGGGCTCAACTTCGGCGCCGGCATGTCGGGCGGCATGGCTTTCGTGGTCGACGACGCGGGTGACTTCATGGCCAAGACCAACAAGGAAATGGTCGAGCTGGTTCGCATCGTCAACGACGAGACCGAGCCGTTCCGCGTCTTCCTCAAGGCCCAGATCGAGCGTCATCTGGCGCTCACCGGCAGCGCACGCGCCAAGGCGCTGCTGGCAGACTTCGACGCCACGCTGGCGAAGGTGTGGCTGGTCAAGCCGAAGCGGATTTCGATTGAAGACCTGGCCGAGGACATTCCCGGCCAGCCATTAGAAGCAGTGGAAGTATAAAAATGGGTGACGTATTCCAGTTTTTGAAGCAGCCCCGGCGCGACGGCGACAAGACCGAGGCGACGGTGCGCAAGCACGAGTTCCGCGAAATCTACGCGCTGATGGACACCGCGCATGCGCAGGAACAGTCCGACCGGTGCCTGGCCTGCGGCAACCCGTATTGCGAGTGGAAGTGCCCGGTGCACAACTACATCCCGAACTGGTTGAAGCTGGTGACCGAAGGCCGCCTGTTCGAAGCCGCCGAGCTCTCGCACCAGACCAACTCGCTGCCCGAAGTGTGCGGCCGCGTCTGTCCGCAGGACCGGCTGTGCGAAGGCGCCTGCACCCTCAATACCGACGGCTTCGGCGAAGCGGTGGGCGGCGGCCCGAACACGGGCGGCTTTGGCGCGGTGACCATCGGCCAGATCGAGAAATACATTTCCGAGGAAGCCTTCAAGGCCGGCTGGCGTCCCGACATATCGAACGTGGTGCCGACCGGCAAAAAGGTCGCCGTCATCGGCGCCGGGCCTGCCGGACTGGGGTGCGCCGACGTGCTGGCGAGGAACGGCGTGAAGCCGGTGGTGTTCGACCGCTACGACGAGATCGGCGGCCTCCTGACCTTCGGCATCCCCGAATTCAAGATGGAAAAATGGGTGATGACGCGCCGCCGCGAAGTGCTGGAAGGCATGGGCGTCGAATTCCGTCTAAATACCGATATCGGCAAGGACGTGTCGATGCAGTCCCTGCTCGACGACTACGACGCCGTGTTCATGGGCATGGGCACCTACACCTACATGAAGGGCGGCTTCCCCGGCGAAGACCTGCCCGGCGTGCTGGAAGCGCTGCCTTTCCTGATTTCCAACGTGCGCAAATGCCTCGATCTCGCCAAGGAAGACGAGATCTACCATGACATGAAAGGCCTGCGCGTGGTGGTGCTGGGCGGCGGCGACACCGCGATGGACTGCAACCGCACCAGCATCCGTCAGGGTGCGGCCAGCGTGACCTGCGCCTACCGCCGCGACGAGAAGAACATGCCCGGCTCCAAGCGCGAAGTCGGCAACGCCAAGGAAGAAGGCGTGCAGTTTTTGTGGAACCGCCAGCCGGTCGAGATCGTCGGCAATGGCCGCGTCGAAGGCGTCAAGCTGGTGACCACCGAGCTCGGCCCGCCCGACGCACGCGGCCGCCGCACGCCGGTGGTGGTGCCCGGCTCGGAGGAAATCATCCCCGCCGACCGCGTCATCGTCGCGTTCGGTTTCCGTCCCAATCCGCAGCCATGGTTTGCCGATCACAAGATCGCGATCGACCATGGCGGCCGCGTGATCGCCAGCGGCCAGCCGCATGCGTTCCAGACCGCCAATCCCAAAGTGTTCGCCGGCGGCGACATGGTGCGCGGTTCCGATCTGGTGGTGACCGCCGTATGGGAAGGCCGCGAAGCGGCCAAGGGCATTCTTGCCTACCTTGATCTGGCGTAATCCCGCCGCCGGCGTGAGGGCCGCCATCGCCTGCGCGTCCGGCGCACGGCTGCGAGTCCACGCCTGAACCTCGTCCGGATGCTCGCGACCCCCTACTACCCCCGCTCGTTCACCATCCTCGTCATCGTCGCCATGGGCGTGCTGATCGTGCCGCTGGCGAGCGGCCTGATCAATGCGGTGCACGTATTGCAGGATGTCGTCGACACCCAGCGCCTGTTCACCCGCAACAGCCTTACCATCACCCGCGACGTGCGGCAGATTGCCGAATCGGTCAGCCAGCTGCAGCGTGCCGCCGGCCAGTATCACCTGCTGCAGGACGCCGAGTTTGCGCCCGCCCTGCGAACCCGCTTCGACGAACTGCAAACCCTGCTGGCACGGCTCGACAGCGAACTCGTCGACGCGCCGGCACGCACCACGCTGGCCGCACTGCAGACCCGCAGCCTCAGCCTGTATCGCCAGATCCAGCCCGGCAGCTTTCTCGACAGTGCAGGCTTCAATGCGCTCGACCCGGCCTTCGACGCGCTACATGGCGACGCGCGCACCCTGCTCGCCGAAGCCGACGCCGCGGTGCAGCGCGAACTGCAGGACCTGGAATCGACCGTGCAGGCGACCCGCCAGCGTCTGATCGTGCTGGCACTGGCGCTGATTCCGCTGACCTTGCTGCTGGCGGCGGTGTTTTCCTGGATGATCAACCGCCCGATCAAGCAGCTCAAGGCGT
This sequence comes from Pseudomonadota bacterium, assembly GCA_021821425.1. The sequence goes on along the minus strand of JAKACL010000050.1, from coordinate 9,475 downwards.
CGATCCAGCAGCTCGGCGAGGCCGACTTGCGTCCGTTGCCGGCCATCAGCGGGCCGCAGGACATCGTCGAACTGGGCCGCGAGATCGACTGGCTGCGCCAACGCCTGAAGGCGCTGGAAGACCAGAAGCTGCGCTTCCTGCGCCACGTGTCGCACGAGCTGAAAACCCCGCTGGCCTCGCTGCGCGAAGGCGTCGCGCTGCTGGGCGACGAACTGGCCGGCAGCCTCAACCCCCGTCAGCGCAGCATCGTCACCATCATGGACAGCGCCAGCCGCGATCTGCAAAAACGCATCGAGGACCTGATTCGCTACAGCGGCATGATGCGCGACGCCACGCTGTTGCCGACCGCGCCGCAAGCGCTGGGCGCCGCCCTCGCCAGCGTGCTGGCCCGCCAGCGTCTGGCACTCGAGGCACGCAACGTCCGCATTGAGATGCAGCTGGACGCCGCCACCGTGCACGCCGATCGCAGCCAGCTGGAAACCGCACTCGACAACCTGTTGTCGAATGCGGTCAAATTCAGTCCCGAGGGCGGACGCATCCTGGTGAAAAGTGCGGCCGTCGACGACGCGGTCGCCGTGTGGGTATGCGACGAAGGCGAAGGCATCCCCGAGGCCGAGCGCAGCCGCGTCTTCGAGCCGTTTTTCCAGGGCGCGCGCCAGCCCGCCAGCACGGTCAAGGGCAGCGGACTGGGCCTGTCGATCGTGCGGGAATCGCTGCTGGCTGCGGGCGGCAGCGTCGACGTGGAGGACTGCCCGCCGTGGTCAACCTGCTTTCGTTTAACCTGGCCGATACCGAAATGATCTTCAAAACCCTTTTACTTGCCGGGCTGTTGCTGACGCTGGGGGGCTGTGCCCCCCTGTCCGAGCAGCCGCCCTCCCGCAGCACGCCGGCCGGCCTGGACACGACAGCCCTGTCGAGCGAACTTGCGCGGGTGGCGGCGTTGACGGGCGAGCAGCGGCGGCGCGAACTGGCCGCGCTGGAAAACGAGCGCCGTCTCGACGACGGGCGGCGTTTTCTGCTGGCCGCCTTGCTGGAACGCGAGGACAGCGTGGACGCGCTCGAGCGCAGTCTGAAAAACCTGGGCGCCCTTGGCGAGGTCGATGCCCGCACCCAGGCGCTGCTGGAACTGATGAAACGATCGCTGCGGGCACGCATCGAACTCCGGCAGCAGACGCTGCGCGCGCAGGAACTGCAGGACAAGCTCGAGCAGATCAAGGCGCTGGAAAAATCCCTGCAACAGCGCAACACCCCGCCCCGCACACCATGAAAAAGCCCTGCATTCTGGTCGTTGACGACGACGCCGCCCTGCGCGAACTGATCACGCTGCGGCTGGAGGCCAACGGTTTCCGGGTGGAAGCCGTCGACAGCGGCGAGGCGGCGCTGGCGCAGCTCGCACTCACCCGGCCCGACGCCGTGCTGACCGACATGCAGATGAACGGCATGGACGGTATGGCGCTGTTTCGCGCCATCCATGCACGCGACCCGGCCTTGCCGGTGATTGTGCTCACCGCGCACGGCACCATTCCCGATGCCGTGGCCGCCACCCAGCAGGGGCTGTTCGGCTACCTGACCAAGCCCTACGACGCGCCCACCCTGATCGACCTGCTGAAGCGGGCCACCCGCCTCGGCGGCGGCGGCCACGAGCCCGTCAGCGACGACTGGCGCAGTGAAATCGTCACCGCCAGCCCGGCCATGGACGCGCTCCTGGCCGAAGCCCGCCTGGCCGCGCAAAGCGAAGCGTCGCTGCTGATCCAGGGCGAATCGGGCACCGGCAAGGAATTGCTGGCGCAAGCCATCCATCGTGCCAGCCCGCGCCACGCCAAGCCCTTTGTCGCGATCAACTGCGGCGCGATCCCTGCCGAGTTGCTCGAGTCGGAGCTGTTCGGCCACATGAAGGGCGCGTTTACCGGCGCGGGGCGCGACCATCCCGGCCTCTTCCTCAGTGCAGAGGGCGGCACCGTGTTCCTCGACGAGATCGGCGACATGCCTCCGCCGCTGCAGGTGAAGCTGCTGCGCGTGCTGCAGGAGGGCGAGGTGCGGCCGGTCGGCGCCACCGAGACGCGCCCGGTCGACGTGCGCATCGTGTCGGCCACCCACCGCAATCTGGAGGAGGCGATCGTCAGCGGCGAATTCCGCGAAGACCTGTATTACCGTCTCAACGTGGTCACACTGACGCTGCCGCCGCTGCGCGAGCGACGCGAGGACATACCGCTGCTGGCCCGGCATTTCCTCGCCGCGCTGACCGAGAAGTACCGCCGCCGCATCCACGGCTTTGCGCCCGACGCGCTGGACATGCTGACCGCCGCCGACTGGCCGGGCAACATCCGCCAGCTGCACAACGTACTGGAGCAATGCTGCGCGCTGTGCACCACCTCCACCATTCCGGCCACGCTGGTGGCGCGCGCGCTGCGCGACAAGCCGGCCGAGATTCAGCCGCTGGCCGAGGCGCGCGCGTCGTTCGAGCGGGATTACCTGATCACGCTGCTCAAGCTCACCCGTGGCCAGGTCAGCGAAGTGGCACGGCTGGCCGGACGCAACCGCACCGAGGTCTACCGCCTGCTGCAACGCCATGGCCTCACCCCGGCGCTGTTCAAGGACCGCGTCGACAGCTGAGTGTCGGGGGCGGGCGACGCCGGCGCGGTCATGTACCGCGGGCGGCGTCCGGACACACACGCAGGTGACTGATCCTACACACTTTAATTTAACTGGCACGGCCTCTGCATAGGAAGGGTTAGCGCCATTGCGGCACGCTATCAATCCAGAGAGGAGCACCTTATGTTTGGATGGGCCGTTACTTTCCTGATCGTCGCCATCGTTGCCGGCATCTTCGGTTTTGCGGGCATTGCCGGCACCGCAACCCTGATCGCCAAGGTCCTGTTTGTCGTGGGTCTGGTGGTATTCCTGGTACTGCTTGTCACCGGCCGCAGTCCGCCTGCAACCTGACCGGACGTCACGCCTCAGAGGGGAGCCAAGGCTCCCTTTTTTTGCGCCAGTGTGCTGCGTGATAGCGCGAGTGTCGCCGGCAACAGACAAAATACATGAATGAATTCAAGGCCATGGGTCCCCATGGCTGCGCCCGTCTCTAAACGGCGACAATTTGGCGAGGCGAGCCGCGGCCGGCGCCAATCGATTCGGACACCCTGCTTACATCATTTTGATTTCATTACTTAAAATCGATCTGGCATGGTCGTCGCTTGGCTTTGGTGAGTGCGCTGTATTCAAATTCCACCCGTGAGAACAGGAGATAGGCATGAAAACCAATCAACATCGCATTCTGAAGCTGACCCTTGCAGGTGTGCTGGGCGCGTTCTCCGCTGCCGCGCTGGCGGCCGCGCCGGTCATGCCCGAGTTCAAGACCGTCGACAGCAATGGCGACGGCAAAATCACACTCGAGGAATTTGCGGCGAAAGGCGGACAGGCCCAGGCCTTCCGCGAAGGCGATGCTGACCGCGACAGCCGTCTTAACAGCAGTGAATACATCAAAGCGGTGTCCAACAACGACCGCATCAAGGCCGGCAATTTTGCCGAAGACGCATGGATCACCGCCAAGATCAAGACGCTGCTCGTGAAGGACGAGGGTGTGGAGGGGATGGGCGTGAAAGTGGACACGCACCAGGGCGCTGTCCAGCTGTCCGGCTGGGTCCCCTCCCCCGACCAGATCGCCCGGGCCGAAAAAATCGCGTTCGGCGTCGCGGGTGTGAAAGGGGTCCGTAACGACATCCAGGTCAAGCGCTGAACGCCGTCACGCCATGCCGCAACATGACAACGAGGAAACCTGAGCCATGACACCCACCCTCCGCCATCTGGACGATGAACACATGCGGTTCTACGAATGGAGCGGGACCGCTGGCGGCGCTGTGTTGCCAACTGCACGCAAGCGCCGCCACCCCTGGCACGCGTCCCATGCCGTGCTGGCCCTGCTGACCAGTCTGTTGATCATGCAGGGCTGCGACAACAAGAATCCGGCCGAGCGCGCGGGCGAAGACGTTGACCGCGCCCTGCAGGATCAGCGCAACGTGCCCGGAACGGCCGAGGAAGCGGGACGCGCGCCCGGCGGCGAGCCGATCGAGCAGCAAGGCCAAGACCTGCAACAGCGCTGAATCCCGTCGTGCGGGACCCGGCGTGGACATGACCAGGTCGCGGGGCAAAAAAAGCCGGGGGCATAGCCCGGCTATTCCATGCTGCCCTGGTCAGAACGCGTAGCTGTACATCAGCTGCCAGTTGAACTGGCTATGCTCGATCCGCAAGCCGGCATTTTGCAGTCCGCTACCCGTGACCGCCACTTCCGGCACATAGCTCAACGCCAGATTGATCTGTGAACGCGCATTGAGCGCATAGCCCAGGCCGAGCGTGTAATGGTCTTCCACAATCGCGGGCCATAGCGCGGTGACGTGGTCGTTCGGGATCGGATTCTTGCCATGGTTGAAGCCCGCACGCAGCGTCAGCGCCTCGCTGTAGCGGTAGGCGAGGCCGAGCGAAACCACGGTCTGGTCGTCCCAGTCCTGCTGGAACGGCACCGCACCGCCGGGCGTGTGTATGGTCACGGTATTCATGCTGTCGCTCCACAACACATCCTTGAGGTCGAGCGCGACCAAGAGGCGCGGATTGGCCTGCCAGGCGAAGCCGAGGCCCACAACCGCAGGCATGTCGAAATCCGCGACCCGGTAGCCGTCGCCCTTGAGGTCACCGAGGTTGCCCGCGGTCTGGTACACGCCGCCGAGGGTCAGCGTCTCGTTCAGCTTGTAGGTGAAGCCGAGCTTGGCGGCGACGCCGTAGCCCTTGGCCGCGCCGGTGAAGTCGCTGCCGTCCTGGAAGTCGATATTCGCCATGGCGAACACCAGGTCCATGCCGGCCCATACGATATCGATGCTGCCGCCGATGTTGAGCCGGTCGTCGACGCTGTAGGCCAGCGGCAGGATCACGCGGCCTACGCCCACCTGCGCCATGTCGCCGCTGGCGTATTCGGTGCCCATGCCGCCCTGACCATAGATGCCGACGCCATAGGCCAGCCGGCCCTGTTTCTTGACGAAGCCGAATGCCGGCATATAGAAGGCGTCGGCCGAGGAGGCGCCCATGCTGCCGGGCGCCGACACGTCCGGACCGACATGACCCAGCATGACGTCGAGGCGGCTGCCGCGGGCCATCAGGCCGAGCGTGGCCGGGTTGTTGGCCATGGCAGCGGTGCCGTTGTCATGGGCCATGGCGGCTCCGCCCATGCCGCTGGCGATCGGGCCGTAGCCCTCCATCAGCATGCCGTTGGTGGCCAGCGCGAGACCGGGCAAAGTGATGCCTGCCGCGGCCAGCGTGGCCGCGAATTTCTTGGGTTGCATCGGGTTCTCCTGCGACGCGGGTGAGTAAAAAAGCAAGCCTGAAGATTCTGGTTTTCTGATATTTCAGGCGAAAGCACGGGATTCATTCCAGCCCGTCCGGAGGAATCGGCAGCCGGCCGGGAAACTTGAGACCGATTTTTACATGTCCGTAACCTTGCGTTACACCCCGTTACCCGCCCCACACATGGCCCTTACATGGCCTGACTACTGTGCAGGTGTCGGCTGACCCCGCCCTTGCGGCAGCGACATCCCCCTCAGACAAGGAGCACACCATGACACGCACATTGATGAAAACCGCCCTCTCCGCCCTCGCACTGGGCTTACTGGCTACCAGCGCGCACGCCGATTTCTTTGATCGCGGCGATCGCGACCACCCTCGGGTCATCCAGCAGAGCGAGGCATACATCCAGCAGGTCAACGCCCGTCAGGCGCGGCAGAGGCAACGGATCGAAGCCGCCCGTCGCGCAGGCTTCCTGAACCGCTACGAATTCCGCACGTTAAAGCATGAACAGCAGCAAATTCGCAGAATGGAGCGTAAATTCCGTGCAGATGGCCTCATGAATGCCCGTGAATTCCAGCGCCTGAACCATGCACTCACCCTCGCCCATCGCAACATCCGGATGGAAACCCTCGCCCGCAACACGCGTCATGGCTACGGCCATGGCCCCCGCTACAACTGACGGCCGGACACCCATAAACATAAAATGGGTGCCGACTGCGTCAAGTCCCGTCCAGGCATCCCATCGCGTCCAACACAACAAGGAGTAAACCATGAAGCTTCCCCTCACCCTCGCAATCGCCGCCCTCGCCGCCGCCGGACCGGTTCTGGCCGACCCGCCCCGACACGCGCCGGCACACGGCTATTACAAGGACAAGCCGGCCAAGCACCACAAGGGCAAGAGCGGCGTGATCTATGCCCGCGACTACGGCATCGCGTCCGGCCGCTGCAACCGCGACGAAATCGGCGCAGTGATCGGCGGCGTCACCGGTGCGGTGATCGGTGGGCAGGTTGCCGACCGTGACGATCGCGTGGTCGGCATGGTGGTCGGCGGCGTACTCGGCGCGGTGGTGGGCCACACCATCGGCGACCGCATGGACGAACGCGATCGCGCCTGCATGGGCCATGCGCTCGAACTCGGCCGCGCCGGGGTGCCGGTGCAATGGCGTCACGACGGCCATCAATATGAATTCACGCCGCGCGGCGACGCCCGCGACGGTTGCCGCCACGCCACCCTGGCGGTGGATGGCCGCAAGCCGCGCGATGTGCTGGCGTGTCCGGCGGGGCGCGGCGAATGGCGCTTCCACCGCACCTGAACGACCGATGGGTCCGGGCCGGTGGCGCCAAGCCTGCTAAAATGCCGGCTTTGCGTCCTGGCCCGCCTGAATGTCCGCCCTCAAAAACGATACCTTCCTGCGCGCGTTGCAGCGCCAGCCCACCGAATACACGCCCCTCTGGCTGATGCGCCAGGCCGGCCGCTACCTGCCGGAGTACAACGCCACGCGCGCCCGCGCCGGCGACTTCCTGACCCTGTGCAAGACGCCCGACCTCGCCACCGAGGTGACGCTGCAGCCGCTGGCGCGCTATCCGCTCGACGCTGCGATCCTGTTTTCCGACATTCTCACCGTGCCCGACGCGATGGGTCTCGGCCTCTATTTCGCGGCCGGCGAAGGGCCGCGCTTCGAGCGACCGCTGCGCGACGAATGGGAAATCCGCGACCTCACTGCGCCGGATCCCACCGACAAGCTCGGCTACGTGATGGATGCGGTGAAAAGCATCCGCCGCGCCCTCGACGGCTCGGTGCCCCTGATCGGCTTTTCCGGCAGCCCCTACACGCTGGCCTGCTACATGGTCGAAGGCGGCGGCTCGGACGACTACCGCCACATCAAGACCATGCTGTACAGCCGGCCCGACCTCTTGCACCGCATCCTCGAGGTGAACACCCGGGCGGTGATCGACTACCTCAACGCGCAGATCGAGGCCGGCGCGCAGGCGGTGATGATTTTCGATTCCTGGGGCGGCAGCCTCACTCCGCACGCCTACAAGGAATTCTCGCTCGACTACATGGAACGCATCGTCGCCGGCCTGATCAAGGAACGCGAAGGCCGCCGCGTGCCGAGCATCCTCTTCACCAAGGGCGGCGGCAACTGGCTGGAATCGATGGCCGGCATCGGCGCCGACGCGGTGGGACTGGACTGGACCCTAGACATCGGCGAGGCACGTCGCCGCGTCGGCAGCCAGGTGGCGCTGCAAGGCAATCTGGACCCGTGCGCGCTGCACGGCACCCCGGACAGCATCCGTGCCGAAGCGCATCGCATCCTCGACAGCTACGGCAACCACCCCGGTCACGTGTTCAACCTCGGCCACGGCATTTCGCAGTTCACCAATCCGGATAACGTCGCCGTGCTGGTCGACGCAGTGCACGACCGCAGCCGCGCCGTGCGCGCCGCCTGACCCTTTCGCCTCTCGTCATTCACCCCATTACCAGGATTCCCCATGAAACATATTCTGATCAGCCTGTTCGCCCTTTTCGTCAGCTTGGGTTTCGTCGTGCAGGAGGCCGAAGCCAAGCGCATGGGCGGCAGCAAATCCTTCGGCATGCAGCGCAGCGCGCCCGCGAAGCAGGACGCCGCGCCGACGCCGCAGCGCCCGCAGCAGAACACCGCCGCGCCGTCGACCGCGCCGAAACGATCCTGGATGGGGCCAATCGCCGGCCTGGCTGCCGGCCTCGGCCTCGCGGCGCTGTTTTCCCATCTGGGCCTGGGCGAGGAGATGGCCAGCTTTCTGATGCTGGCGCTGCTGGCGATGGCGGTCTTCATGCTGTTCCGCTTCCTGATGCGCCGCAATGCGCCGGCCATGCAGTACGCCGGCATGCCGACGAACGCGCCGGCCGCCTTCGACCAGGCGTCCGGCACCTTCGGCAACAGTCAGGCGACGCACGCCTTTCCGCCCGGGTTCGACGCCGATGCGTTCGCACGCGAAGCCAAGCTCAATTTCATCCGTCTGCAGGCCGCGTTCGACGCCGGCAACCTCGACGACCTGCGCGCCTTCACCACGCCCGAGGTCTTTGCCGAAATCCGCCTGCAGCTGGCCGAGCGCGGCGATGCGTCGCAGCTCACCGACGTGACCACGCTCCACGCCGACGTGCTGGAAGCGGTGGAGGAAGGCAATCAGCATATCGTCAGCGTGCGCTTCACCGGCTGGGTGCGCGAGGCTGCCGACCAGGACGCCGTGGTACTTGACGAGGTGTGGCACCTGGCGCGGCCGGCCCAAGGCCAGGGCGGCTGGGTCATTGCCGGCATCCAGCAGGCATAAAGCCTGACGGAACAAGGGCTTGTGGGTCAAAAATCGGTGCGAAACGGCGCCATTCCGGCCATAGAAGCGTTAACTTATGCACATTTTTGGCGCACGGGAACTTTTTTTGTGTCAATCCCTTGACAGTCCGGCATGACTTATAAATACCTGAATCTTCGAGGTTTATAGGATTGCCTGCTTTTTAGCCCGCAGGGGGTGCGCCATGAAATACGCGCCCTGGAGGGCAGTCAGCACAAATCACTCACACAATTATCCACAAGCTAGGTGGACAACCCCGAATAAGCTTTGCCTGCCAGCGACTTAGACCGCTTTCCCCGACCTCCGATCAAGACTTCCCGCTAACTATGCCCTCGATACTGCAGGTTGCGCTCGATACGCCGCTCTACCGGCTGTTCGACTATCGCCTGCCGGATGCGCTCGGCGCGGTGCAGCCGGGCAGCCTGGTCGAAGTGCCGTTCGGCCGCACCCGCCAGGTCGGCGTCGCGCTGGGCGCGCCGGCTGACAGCGCCATCCAGGACAACAAGCTGCGCGAGGTGATCCGCGTACTGGACGACCGCCCCGCGCTGTCGCCCGAGATCCTTCGGCTGGCGCAGTTTTGCGCCGACTACTACCACCATCCGCTGGGCGCGATCCTGCTCGCCACGCTGCCGCCGCGCCTGAAGAACGCCACGCCGTTTGCCGCCGACACCCCCTGGCTGCTGCTGACCGAATCCGGGCGGTTCGCGGATCCGCCCGCCCGCGCCCGGGCGCAGCGCGCGCTGCTCGACGTCTTGCGGGCAGCGCCGCAGTCGCGCGCGACCGTGCGCGCGCAGAAGCAGGGCCGCCACGCGTC
>JAKACL010000049.1 GCA_021821425.1 Pseudomonadota bacterium | reverse complement strand
GCCTGCTGCTCGGCATGCCGATCATGATGGCGGTCAAAGCAGTCTGCGATCACATCGACGAATTCAACTCGGTCGGCGAACTCATGGGCGTCTGACCCGGCATCGGCCGGTCTGGAAAACTTAGCGTCGGCGCAAGCAACCTGCTTTCGGATGACGTCCGCGCCTGATCCATCTTCCTCAATTCCTACACACAGAAGCGGGGCCATCTTATACCCGCGTCGCGGGCTGTGGCCTACAGTTCAGACATGGCTGCCGGGCACCGCTCACGGCCCCGCTCGCAGCCATGCGCGCGGGCTGAACTCGGATCGTCCACAGCCATGCCGATTCGCTTTCCAGCCGCGCCTCGGACTGATCGGCTCGAAAATCAGGCGTCGCCCTCACTTGGTGGCGCATCGTAGTTAATCAAAACCCGAAAGGAATCCAGATGAATACAACTCAATTTTTTGGCGTGAGCCTGCTGACGGCCAGTCTGCTGACGATGGGCGGTTGTACGGTCATGCGCGGTCAGTCCACTGTCGGCCAGGCGGTCGACGACTCGGCCATCACGACGCAGGTCAAGGCGCGTTTTGCTGAAAGCCCGGTCGTCAGTGCGCTGGCAATCAACGTGGAAACGGTCCATGGCGTCGTCCAGCTGTCCGGATTCGCCAAGAGCGCCAGCGAACGGAGCACGGCGGAATCGATCGCGCGCAAGGTGCCGCACGTGAAATCCGTCAAGAACGACATCATCGTCAGGCCGTAATTTTTCGCGTGCCGGCGAACGTCCGGTGCGCATGTGTGCAGCACCAATCTGAAAGGAGAGCAACATGAACTGGGACATTATCGAAGGCAACTGGAAGCAGGCCAAAGGCAAGATCAAGGAGCAATGGGGCAAGCTGACCGACGACGATTTCGACATGATCCGGGGCCGCCGCGATCAGCTCAACGGCAAGATCCAGGAACGCTATGGTCTGTCGAAGGACGAGGCGGAAAAGCAGATCGAAGCCTGGCAGAAAAATGCCCGTGACGACTGGTTTCATTGAAATCCCGGCCCGGCGCGGCTGAGGCGGGCTCGAACAATTCGAGCAGGGTGGCCGTCTGCCGCGGCATCGACTCGGGTCGGTGCCGCGGTTTTGCAGTGGATGCCGTATCCGTAAGGGACCTACCATGCGAATCAAACGATTGATATTCGGCGAACGCTCGCTGACCAAGGTGGCGGGCGTTTTTGCCAGCAAGAGCCTGGCGGAGTCGGTCGTGGCCCGACTGAAGCAATCCGCAGGCCTTGATGACCCCCAGGTGTATCTGGTCGGGCCGCCTGATGGCGCTGCTGTCGGCAGCCCTGCGTTTTCCCGCAAGCTGGAGCCTGAGCAGGCCGGCATCTGGCGCACCCTGATCCGCGCACACGTGGCGTTCGGCATCCTGGGGGTGATCGCCGGCGGATTGCTCTATCTCGCTTTCCAGGCCGTGGACAATCCCGCGGTCGAGAGCACCCCGGGCATGAGCCTGGCGATCATGCTCTCTTTCGGCGGCATCGGCGGTCTGCTTTTTGGCGGGCTGATGACCGCGCGCCCCGATCACTATCGCGTGATTTCCGCGGTACGCCGGGCGGTGCGATGCGGGCGCTGGGCGGTGGTCATTCACCCGCTCACCCAGCGCCAGATCGACGTGGCCATGCGTGAATTGCGCGCGCGCAGCGTGCGCGTGGTACGCAGCCTGTAAAAACGCGGCACGCTTCGGAATGGGCGGCGACATCGACTGGCACGCGCTTTTCGTGCCGACCCTGTCCATTGGAGAAGTGGTGCTTCGCGGCACGCTCGTCTACCTGTTCCTGTTTTTTCTGATGCGTATCCTGCGGCGTGTGGCTGGGGAGATCGGCCTTTCCGATATCCTGGTCGTGGTCCTGATCGCCGATGGCGCAGGCAACGCGATGTCCAGCGAATATCGCTCGGTTACCGAGGGGGCGATCCTCGTCACCACGATAGCGTTGTGGGACTACTTCGTGGACTGGCTGAGCTACAAGGTGCCCGCACTGCGAAGGCTGCTCCGCCCAGCACCCGTGCTGCTCATCAGGGACGGGCGCATGCAGAAGCGGAATATGCGGCGCGAGAAAATTCAGGAAGAGGAACTGCTGGCGCAGTTGCGTGAAAAAGGCGTCGACGGCGCCGATGACGTCAAGGAATGCTATCTCGAGGGAAACGGCCGTATCAGCGTGATCCAGTGGAGCTCGAAGTAACGCGCCTGCAGGGGTCGAGGCCGGGGTCCTCGCCCCCCTCTGCTCGTCAGGCCGCGGCTTGCTCGAGGTTGCCCATCAGTTCTGACTTGCGGGCCTCGAGCGCATCCCGCATCTTGACCAGGTCGACCTTCGTCGCGCGGGCTTTCGGAAACATCTCGTTGCGCTCTTCCTTGACGTGATGGTCGATGTATTCGCCCAGCACCGTCACCTTGGCATCGAACATGGGGTCGCCGGCGTCCATGCCTTCGATCTGGGCGATCAGGTCCCTGGCGCTCATATGCTCGACTTCCGCTTCGTTCATCATCGGCTCATCCTTGATGGCCTTGCGGATCGCGGGATAAAAAATCTCCTCCTCGATCTGCGCGTGCACCGTCAGTTCAAGGCAGATCCGCTCAGCGAGCCGACGCTTCTTTTCGCGGGTATTGCCGCGCGACTCGGTCAGCTCCTCGAATTCCTTGAACATCTTCTTGACGGCCTTGTGGTCGGCGTCAAGCAGGTCGCAGGCGTCCTTCTGTTTTGCTGTGGTCATGGTCTATCCTTTCGAATGGCAGGTTTACGGGGGTTTCGTCGAGTCGACAACCCTGGCGGGAAGCACAGGGGGCGTCCGGCTATTTGACTGCGCGCGGCACCCCATCTCAATGGCGTTTGTCCCAACTTGATGTCAGACAACGCCTATGTTTTTTGCGCTGCGTAGCCGAGTGTTTTCATGGCGCCATGCAGACCCTGGATCGATGTCGGATAGGCCTTCCACGGCGCGTTGCCGATCGCCAGACGGGAATCGATATTGGCAAGGGTCCAGTGCGCGGCGTGGGTCAGCATGTCGAGCTCAGACCACTCGATCGGCACCGAAACCCCGAGGCCGGGACGTGCGCGCAGCGACCACGCCGCCACCGTGGTCGCGCCGAAGCCATTGCGCAGGTAGTCGATGAAAATCCGGCCGACGCGGTTGCGCGGTCCGCTTTTGGACGCGAAACGCTGCGGCAGCGTGGCCGCCATGTGCTGGACGATGGCCTGGGAAAATCCCTTGACGGTATCCCAGTCGTGCAGGCGCTTGAGCGGCACCACGATATGCAGTCCCTTGCCGCCGCTGGTCTTGATGAACGACAGCAGCCCGAGTTGGGACAGGAATGCGCGCAACAGATGGGCGGCTTCCTGGACCTGGGTCCAGTCCGTGCCCTCGCCCGGGTCGAGGTCGAAGGTCATGCGGTCGGGCTTGCCGATGTTCGACCGGTGGGCATTCCAGGTATGGAATTCGAGCACGTTCATTTGCGCGGCCGCGAGCAGGCCTGCGGGCCGTGCGACTTCCAGCAAAGGCGCATGGCCCGGATCGAGGGCGGGATCCAGCGGCTTGATCCCCTGCATCTGCGCCGATTCGACATGTTTCTGAAAAAACAGCGGCCCGGCAATCCCGTCCGGCGCCCTGACCAGCGACACGGGCCGCCCCTTGAGATGATCCATCAGCAGTCCCGATACCCGGTGATAAAACGCGACCACGTCCCGCTTGGTGGTGCCGGTCGAGGCGTCGATGACGCGATCGGGATGGGAGATATTGACGCCACGCGGCAACGCGCGCGCAGGCGCCACGGCCTGGGGCGTTTCCCGTACGACGGATTGCGCCGCCTTGTCGAGCCGCAGCCCCTGAAAAACCCCATGGCGAACGTGTCCGGTCCGGGTCCATTCGCCGAACGACACTTCCGCGACCAGCTTCGGGCTGACCCAGTGCGCCTTGCCGTCCATCGGGGTGCGCCCGGAAAACGGACTGGTGACGCGCGCCAATGAAGCGAGCCGCTTCTTCAGATCGTCCAGGGTTTTTCGATCGAATCCGGTGCCGACCTTGCCGGCGTAGGAGAGGCCACCGCGGCTGTCGTACGCGCCCAGCAGCAGTGCGCCGATCCCGTTGCGGGAGCCCTGGGGATCCGTATAGCCGCCGATCACGAATTCCTGTCGCTGCGTACATTTCAGCTTGAGCCAGTCGCCCGACCTGCGGGACACATAAGGCGAGTCGCGCCGTTTCGCGATCACCCCTTCCAGGCCCATCCGGCAGGCTGACGCCAGCATGTCGCGCGCCGGCGCGACATGGGTTTCGCTGTAGCGTATGGCATCGGAACGGGACGGGTCCACAAGCGCGGCAAGGAAGTTCTTGCGTTCGATCAGCGGCACGCTACGAAGATCAAAGCCCGCATAGAACGGCACATCGAACAGGTAATAGACGAGGGCGTCTGCCCGGGCCTCATCGAACGCATTCTGCAGCGCCTGGAAATCAGGCACGCCGCGGGCATCCGGCACCACGATCTCGCCGTCCAGCCAGCCGGGCGCCAGGTCCATTTTCTTCAGGGCCTGGACCAGCGGCTGCAGCTTGTGGCTCCAGTCATGCCCATTGCGCGTGAATAGATGAATGCTCTGTTTGCCGATGCGGGCCAGCAGGCGGTAGCCATCAAACTTGATTTCGTGGATCCAGTCATCCGGGTTGCCGGGCGGCGTGTCTGCCAGCGTCGCGAGCTGGGGGGTGAGTTTGGCGGGAAGCGGGGCCTCGACCGCGCCGGCAGGGAGTTGCGGCGACGACGACCGGGCATGCGAACGGACGTCAGAGGACTTGTTCTCCTGCGCTGACGGCGGCGGCTGGCTGGCGACACTGTCGGGCAGAGCGTCGACGACGCTGTATTCCTCGGCGGGCCGCGCATGGCCATCTTTTTCCTTGATCAGCAGCCACGCTTCCTTCTTGTCCGCTTTGGTCTTCATGCGGATCAGCGCCCATCTTCCGTGGAGCTTGTGGCCGTGCAGCTCGAACTTCAGGTTGCCCTGTTGATACGCCTGGCGGGGATCCCCCAGCGGTACCCAGGTGCCGCGGTCCCAGATGATGACCCGGCCGGCGCCATACTGCTTCGGCGGGATCTCGCCCTCAAACGTGTTGTACGCGATGGGATGGTCTTCCACCTGGACGGCCATGCGCTTCTCGCGCGGATCGAGGCTGGGCCCTTTCGGGATCGCCCAGCTTTTCATGCTGCCATCGAGCTCGAGCCGAAAATCGTAGTGCAGGCGTGTCGCCCAATGCTTCTGGATCACGAAGGCACGCGCCGCCGGATTGGCCTCGCCTCCCGTCTCGGGTTCCGGGCTGATCGAGAAATTGCGCTTGGACTTGTAAACGGCCAGCGGGTCCGAGGTCGACATCGCTCACGCGGCTTTTCGTTTTCCCGGCGCCTTGGCCGGCGGCTTGCTCGCGCTTTTTCCCTTGGGAGCGGCAGCCTTGGTCCGGGAGGCCGGCTTGGGCTTCGATGCGCTGTCGAGACTGCGCTGCAGCAGCTCGGTCAGGTCATAGATCGTCGCGCCTGCCGGTTCGCTTTCGGCCGATTCGATCTGCGTGATCGATTCCAGCTTGCCGGCCTTTGCCTTCGCTTCCACCAGTTGCAGGATCTGGGTCTTGAACGAATCGCGCGAATCTTCCGGGTCCCACGCCTCGCTCATGTCCTCGACCAGCTGCTCGCCCATCCGCATCTCCTTGTCGCTCAGGCCGGCGGCCTTCACCCCCTCTGCCGGCAGCGTCAGCGACTCGAAGCCGCGGATTTCGTCGCCCCAGCGCAACAGGTTCAGCACCAGCACCGGGCCGTAGGGAATCAGCGCGGCGAGGTGCTGCCGGGTCTGGATGACCACGCGCGCGATGGCGACCTTGTGTTGCTTGCGCAGGATTTCGCGCAACAGGGCATACACCTTGGCGCCCTTGTTGATCGGCCCGACGTAGTAGGGCCGGTCCAGATAAATGAAGGGAATGTCGGCGGCCGGAATGAAGGTCTCGATTTCGATCGACTGCGTCGTTTTCGGATAGGCCGCCTCGATTTCATCGGCCGACAGCACGACATACTGGCCATCCTCGTACTCGATGCCCTTGACGATATTTTCCTTGGCGATTTCCTTGCCGGTTCTTTTGTTGATGCGCTTGTAGCCGACCGGATCCATGCTGCGCTTGTCAAGCCAGTCAAAGTCCAGTCCCTGCTCGGACGTGGCGGGATAGAGCGCAACCGGAATATGCACCAGCCCGAAGTTGATCGCGCCTTTCCACAGGGTACGGGGTTGGGTCGCCATGGGTCCGACTTCGTTGCGCGGCGTCAGGATTTAACGCGCCGCGGATCGGCGGGGCGGGGGTGGCTGTTCATGAATTTCGCCACGTCCCAGGCTTCCTGTTCCGTCAGCGTATTGCCCTGGCCCAGCGGCATGTTGGCGCGGATGAACGCGGCGGCATTGTGAATCTGGGTCATGCCGGCGCCGGCATTGAAGGAATCCTTGCCCCACAGTGGCGGAAAGGCATAGCGCCCGTCGCTCAAGCGGGTGCCCTGCCCATCGGCGCCATGGCAGATCGCGCAGTTGGCGTCGTAGACTTTTTTGCCGCGCGCTTCGTCGGCAGGCTGCGCCGGCGCTGCCAGTTTGGGATAGCCGCGTCCCTTCAGCTCGACGCCGATCGGCGCGCCGCGGGACATCCAGTAGCTGTAGCTCATCAGCGCGACCAGTTCCTTGCTGCCCCGCGGCGGCTCCCTGCCGTTCATGCTGAAACGAAAACAGCCCGCGAGGCGGTCCTCGTAGGTGTTGACCCGGCTGTTCTTCTCGCGATAGGTCGGGAACATGCCGTAAGCCGCCCACAAGGGGCCCGAATCGGCCTTGCGGCCGGCATCCAGATGACAGTTGACGCAATTGAGGCCGTTGCCGACGTAGGCGCGCGCATAGGTCTGGGTATCGATAAAAATATTCCGGCCCAGCCGGACCGCCTCGCCGAACTCGCCGTCGGGCAGGTCGTCGATGGCAGGCGGGGTGAAACCGCCCGTGGTCGAGGCGGCCAGGGTCGCATGAGCAGGCGTGCGCGGTTTCTTGTCGGTTGCGGATTCATCCGTCGCGGGCGCGGGGAGGGTGGCGGCGGGTACTGCCCGGGCATCCGGCGGGTGATCCGGCCCCGTCTTCGAAACCAGCTCGGCGGGAATCCAGACGACCCCCGCCACCACCAGCGTGGCCAGCACCACCAGCAGAATCCAGGACGGGTGGAAGCGCCCGGTCTGTTTCAGGCCATGAATCCATTTCCTCAACCAGTTGGGCATCATTCGCTCCTTCCCGTTGCGGTGGGGTTTTCGAGATACAGGCTGACGGCATCAATGTCCGCCTCCGTCAACTTGTCGGCGACGGATTTCATCAAGCCCTGGGGGTCGTTGCTGCGGGTTCCGGCTTGCCAGGCTTTCAACTGGGTTCGGGTATAGGCACGCGGCTGGCCTGCGATGGCGGGGAAATGGGGAGAAATGCCTGTTCCATCCGGTCCATGGCAGGCATAGCAGGCGGGGATACCCTTGTCCCAGTTGCCCGTCGTGGCGAGTCGCTGGCCGGGCGCCGCGGCCGGGGCGGCCGCACCGGTTTTCGGAGGCGCGCGCCAGCCCGGCAGACCGGCATAGTGATCAGCGAGATCGCGCATCTGCTGCGCGTTCAGTGCGCGCGCGATCGGTTCCATCATCGGGTTTTTGCGTGTGCCCTGGGTAAACGCCTGCAGCTGCCTCAGCAGATAGGCCTGCGGCTGTCCTGCCAGCCGTGGAAAACCGGCTGCCGCCTGGCCCTCGCCGCGTGCGCCATGACACGACACGCACGCGCTGACGCCGGGTGCGCCTTGCTGCGCGAGTGCGGCGCCGGCACGGCTGTCTGCCCATACCGGGTCCAGCCCCAGGCTTGTGCAAGCGATCAGGACGAGCCCCAGCATGAACGGCGACACGGAATGGACGCCGTGGCGGAAAGGGTGAAGTCGGGTTCTCATGGCATCCTCGTGGCATTGGGTCGAAAAATGCATCACGCCGTGTTTTGACCCCGGTTTCATGATTTCAGCATAGGCTGGCGAACCGTGGCTTGCAGTCAGCCGTGACTGCAAGCGAGTGTAGGACATGTCCGAAGACTTGGGGATACGGTGCTCCGGAAGACCTGGAGCGCGCGACGGCTGTGCGTTCGCAACCTCAGCGGATGACCTTGCAGGGTGCAATCGGATCGAAGTCGATCCACTCCCCGTTTTGAAGCGTGCCTTCCGCTTCTTCCAGCAACCGCGCACGCTCGCCCAGAATCTCGATTGCGTACTTGCGTTCCATCGGGGTGTTGACGGCCACCGCCAGCATGTAGCCCGACTTGCGGGGCGCGACGTCGGCGTCTGACGCGGCCTGGCTTCGCGCGGGATCGGCGTCCGTCTCCGGCTCTTCTTCCATTTTGTTCAGTGCGCCGACCAGCGAACCGGTGTAAGCGCCTATCGCGGCGCCGAGTATCGGACCCGCCGGGCCCAGAACGGGTATCGTGGCGGCACCGACCAGGGCACCGGCACCTGCGCCGCCGGCCGCACCGCGCACGGCGCCGGACTGGGCGTCGTGCGTGCCGGGCGACTCGTCCTCATCGCCGCCCAGCGGGTGCAGCGCGTGCTGGCCTTGCGGATTGAGGTAGAACAGGCTCATCTCCTTACCGGAAAATCCGGCGCGCATGACATCCCGCGCCGCGATTTCCGCCTCTTCCTGCAAATCGTAGTGTCCGACGATCAGGGTTTTCATGCACGCTCTCCTTTCTGGGGTGAGGGATCCTGGTGATAAAGCATTGCTGGGGCCTGCGTGCGCGTACGCTAGAGCCAGTATTCAAAACGTCGCGCCAGCCATTCCTGAATCCGCAACAGCGGCGAGCGGCGTTTCCATGCCTCCGGGTCGATGGTTTTGGCGGCAGCACGGTCGCGGACGAACATGGCATTCATCTGATGCGCAAAATCGGCGCCCAGGATGATGGCGTTGAGTTCGTCGTTGTGCAGAAAGCTGCGCCAGTCCAGATTGGTTGAACCGACGGTGGACCAGACACCGTCGATCGACGCCGTCTTGGAATGCAGGATGGTGTCGCCGCGCTCGTAAAGCTTGACGCCGGCCTCGAGCAATTCGTCGTAATGCGAGCGGCCGGCGTGGAACACGGCCCACGAATCGGTTTTTCCGGGCAGCACGATCTGCACGTCGACGCCGCGCTGGGCGGCGCGCGCCAGCGCCTGCCTCAGCTGCGGGTCGGGCACGAAATAGGCATTGGTGATGTGGATGTTGCGTTCGGCGTGGTCGATGGCCGACAGCAGGGTCAGGTAAATCGGACTGTCGTCATCCTCGGCCGTGCTGCCGATGGCGCGGATGATTTCGTCGCCGCGTTTGCCGAGCGGAGGAAAGTAGGTTCGGCTGACCAGTTCGGGTCCGTGTTGTCGGGCCCAGGTATCGAGGAAGTATTTCTGGAGCTCGGCCACCACCGGCCCCTCGATCTGCAGATGGGTGTCGCGCCAGCCGGCCTCCGGCGGAGTCCCTTTTTTGCCTTTGCGGGGGCGTGAGAAGGAGCCGTTCGAGTAGGACTCGCTGATGTTGATGCCGCCCAGAAAAGCGATCTTGCCGTCGATGACCAGTAATTTACGGTGGTCGCGGTTATTCAGCAGCCATGCCTTGTTCTTGCGCAGCTTGGCCGGGTTGACCGGATTGAACTCAAGCAGCTGGATGCCGCCGGCGCGCAGGCGCTCAAAGAATTCCGTCGGGGTGGTGAGGTTGCCCACGCTGTCGTAGATCAGGTTGACCTGAACCCCTGCCGCCTGCTTTTCCAGCAGCAGCGCAGCGAAGCGGGAGCCGATCTCGCCATCCTCGAAGATGTAGGTTTCCAGGTTGATGTGATCGCGCGCCTTCCGGATGGCGGAAAACATGGCTTCGTAGGTGGCGGGGCCATCCTGCAGCAGCAGGGCCCGGTTGCCCAGCACCAGGGGGCTGTCGCGATTGATCGCCTCTTCCAGGGCAAGGTGTTTCTGCAGGATGTCGCGGGAGCCGGATTCGCTTTTGAGGTTCTTCAGGATGGCTGAGCTGGTGCCTGTCGGAACCGGCCCGCGCGCGGTCTCGAATTTCACCGGCGCGGCACGCGCAGGCGGATCGATCCGGCTGGTGTCGGGCAGCGTGGCGCACGCCGCAAGCGGGAGGATCCCGCAGGCAGCGAAGAATCTCAGCACGCCGGCAAAGCTCAGCGTGGGGCTGCCCTTCGGGGCGGCGTGGAGGGAGAACGCGTTCGCGGTGACGCATGTGCTCTGCATGGGTGACGATGCCTGCGGTCTACAGCGAGCGATCCGACGCCGCGCGGGAGCGGTCGCTGGAGACCAGATGCCTGAACAGCTGACTCCCGGAGGACAGGGAATAGGCCAGCGCCTGGCGTGCCAGCAAGCCGGCCAGCACGGATCCCCCCAGCGCGCGCCAGGGTTTTCCGTGGACCAGCCAGGCCCCGATCAACGCTGCGCCGGACAAGGTGGCATAGGGATGCTGACGCACCATCTGGCGCGCGAGGGGGACGGCCATGCGCGCGATCACGCCGATTTGTCCGAGTGCGTCGTCCTGTTGCTGTGCCAGGCGCAGGCGTACGGCCTCGCGTTTCAGTTGCAGCCGAGTTTCGGCATCGGTTGCCGTGTCCGCAGCGGAGGCGTCCGCTGCGGGCGTATTCGTGTGTGTTTCTGATTGTTGTTCTGCATTCATCATTCTGGTCTCCGCAAATCCGTTTCCAGTAACTTCATGTCCTGCGTGATCTGTTCACGCACGCGTAGAAACGAAGCGTGCTCGCGAGGGATGTGCATGAGCAGCCACCATGCTGAGAGCGCTCCCACGACGGGAAGCGCAGGGACCACCCACAGCAACCAGTGTCCGTTTTCGGTGACCGCGTAGAGCATCAGCGCGACTCCGATGAACAGGACAGCCAGGAGTCCGCAGCCTGCCAACGCCAGCGAATAACCGAGCCGTCGTTTTTTTGACGTCCACCAAGACGATGCATCTTCGTGAATGAGCTCGCCATAAGCGCTGGCGTAGGTGTGCAGCAGACCGGGTTCGCTCAGCAGCACACGGAGCAGGGGGGGCAGCATGGATTAACGGCGCCTCGTCTTGAACGGACGGTTCAATGATGGCGGTGCTTGCCGATCGCGCCGGCCAGCATTGCGATGGCCGCACCGGCCGCCGCGGCCATCATCAGCGATTTCAGCGGCTGCTCCTGGACGTAATGGGCCGCCTGATCCGTGGTATGGGAAATGGCCTCACGCGCACGGGCCGCGCCTTTATGGATCGCCTCGCTGCCATGGGCCGCGAGGTCCTCGGCGCCTGCGCGCGCTTCTTCGAGCGAACGGCGTGCATGCTCGGCCGCCGTGCTCTCGCTGCCGGTGGGGGAAGGGTATTTTGCGTTGGGCATCGTTTCCATTTGAGATTCTCCAAAAATGACAGGGTTGGGTGTCGGCAGCGAGCGCCGCCGACATGGAAACAGCTTAGTCAGCGCAATCAGTGGACTGTAGGGGACGGAGACGCATCAAGCTGTCCGCAAATGCGTTGATCGGATGTAGGCGGCCTCTGACACAGGCGTGGCGACGTCATGCCGCGACGATGTGATGACTCCGTACCGTGTGGCTGATCGTATCGAGGCGCTGTCCTACAGAAAAAAAGCGCAGGCTGGGTGAAGATGCTTTGGCCTTGCTGAGCGATCGGGTCGCATCCCGAAGAACGCCGGGCGACGCGGAAGCTGTAGGCAATGTCCGACAAAAAACTCGTCGGTGGCTGATGGTGACGGAATGTCGGGCGTTTACGCTGTAATCAATTGCTGCCGTGCCCCTGTGTCATGCCCAGCATTTGTGCTTTATCCGTTGTTTGCCGGTTGCGTATCGAGCGTGGCCATTTTTCAAGGAGATCTGCATGCTGTACTACGCGCTTGTTTTTTTTATCATCGCCATCATTGCCGCCGTGCTGGGTTTCTCGGGCCTGGCGGCAGGCGCTGCCGGCATTGCCAAGATCCTGTTCGTTGTGTTTCTGGTGATTGCAATTGCCACGTTCGTCGTGAACCTGCTCAAGGGACGCTAGCGTCCCGGTGCTAAAATCGGACCCCACCGGATTGGCTGGAGATGCACATGATTCAGGTTGCTATCGTGGACGATCACCAGATCGTCAGAACGGGTTTTCGCGAGCTGCTGAGCGAAGATTCATCCATCGAGATTGGCTTCGAGGCATCCAATGGCGACGATGCGCTCGATAAACTGCGCACCTCGAAGTGCGATGTCCTTCTGCTCGACATTTCATTGCCGGGCAAAAGCGGCGTCGACGTCCTGCGCATGGTGCGACAGCGCCACCCCGAGACCCGGGTGCTGGTGTTGAGCGGTTTTCCCGAGGAAAGCTATGCGCTCGCGATGATCAAGAACGGGGCCAATGGCTATCTCTGCAAGGACTGTGACCGGGACGAGCTGCTGCGGGCGATCCATATGGTCTCGACCGGCCGGCGCTATGTGTCGGCGCGAACCGCCGAGTTGCTGGCCGATGAAATGAGCGGCGAACGCAGCGGCGTGCTGCATGAAACCCTGTCCGACCGCGAACTTCAGGTGTTCTTGCGACTGGCGCGCGGCGAGTCGGTTTCGGACATTGCCGAACAGCTGCACCTGAGCGTCAAGACCATCAGTACCTATCGCTCTCGGGTGACCGAGAAGCTCAGTATTACAAGCAATGCAGAATTGGCGACGTATGCATTACGACACGGACTCATCACGGAATAAGTCATCCCGTTCAATCCAGAACCACAACGCGGCGAATTTCCAAGAAGGAATGCGCCATGACGCTTCCATGTTGAAAGTATTTTTAATCGAAGACTCTGCGCTGTTGCAGGAACTGCTCGCCGGCATGCTGACCGAGCTGGACGGCGTGGAGTATTGCGGATGCGCCGACGGCGAGAGCGAGGCATTGACCCGGATCGCCGAAAACCCGGTCGACCTGGTGATCATCGATATCGAACTGAAGCAGGGCAGCGGCATCGGCGTGCTGGACGCATTGCAGACCGATTCTCCCCGCTATGGCCGGCCGCGCAAGGCGGTTCTGACCAATTACGCGCATGCCACCATGCGCAAACGTTGCGAACGGATCGGCATGGATGCCTTTTTCGACAAGTCGCTGCAGATCAACCAGCTGATCGATTACGTCGTCGATGCGGCACGCGAAAAACGGGCGCCCTGACCGGGCTTGCCAGCCGCACTGCGAGGGTCAGGCAGGCAGGGTCACATGAAGCTTGACGCCGGCACCGGGGGCGGTATGGATGTCGAGCTGCCCCCCATGGGTGAAGACCCGGTGCTTGATGCCGGCCAACCCGTGGCGGGCCACCCGGGGAGATTTCGGGTCGAAGCCGATTCCGTCATCCTCGATGGTCAGATCGATGGTATTTGCCGTGGTGCGAAGTGACACGGATACCCGGTGCGCCTGCGCGTACTTGCGGATGTTGGTGAACGCTTCCTGGACA